>CAMPIK010000044.1 GCA_946886325.1 uncultured Shinella sp. | reverse complement strand
ACAAGGAGGAGGGCGTTCCGCTCGTCATCTTCGCCGGCGTCGAATACGGCAACGGCTCGTCGCGCGACTGGGCGGCCAAGGGCACCAGCCTGCTCGGCGTCAAGGCCGTGATCGCCCAGTCCTTCGAGCGCATCCACCGCTCCAACCTCGTCGGCATGGGCATCGTGCCCTTCACCTTCGAGGACGGCACGACCTGGGCCTCGCTCGACCTCAAGGGCGACGAGACCGTCACCATCGAGGGCCTCGAGGGCGACATCAAGCCGCGCGAGAAGAAGATCGCAAAGCTCACCTATGCCGACGGCACCACAAAGGACATCCCCATCCTCTGCCGCATCGACACCCTCGACGAGGTCACCTACATGAACAATGGCGGTATCCTCCAGACCGTCCTCAGAGACCTCGCTGCCTGAGGGCGAAACGTTGAACATCCACCGCCGGCAGACCCATGCCGGCGGTGCCCCACACGGGCGCCATCCGTCCACTCCGTCCTCCTGCCGGCAGCCCGATCGGCCGAACGCCTGGAACATCCGTGACCGCAGTCCTCTTCGCCGGCATGACGATCACCGTCTTCCTGACCTCGCTCCTGTCGGGCATTTTCGGCATGGCGGGCGGGCTGATCCTGCTGTGGGTCCTGCTCTTCCTGATGCCCGTCGCGACAGCGATCGCGGTGCACGGCCTCGTCCAGATGGTGGCGAACGGCTCGCGCGCCTGGTTCTCGCGGGCCTATGTCGACGGCCGCATCCTCGCCATCCTCTGCGCCGGTCTCGTCGCGGCGGCCGGCGTGCTGCTTCTCGTCGATTACCGCCCGAGCCTCGTCGTGGTCTCGATCGTCGTCGGCCTGATGCCGATCCTCGTCTGGCTGCCGGTCAACCGGCTGCAGCTCGACGCATCGCGGCCGATGCATGCCTTCGTCTGCGGCATCATCTCCGGTGGGCTGGCGATCGGCGTCGGCGTGTCCGGACCGATCATCGACATCTTCTTCATCCGCACCGAGATGGACCGGCGCACCGTCATCGCCACCAAGGCGGCGGTGCAGTTCCTGACCCATGCGACCAAGGTGGCTTTCTACTGGGACGCGGCGCTGACGCTGTCGACCGAAGGCTGGCTCGCGGTGGCGGCCGCGGCGCCCATCGCCATTCTCGGCACGCGGGCCGGCAATGTCATCCTGCACCGCATGACGGACGCGAATTTCCGCACCTGGACGCGCTGGATCGTGACGGTGATCGGCGCCGTCTATTTCATCCGCGGTGTCCTGCAACTGGTGTGACGACAGGAGGGAAACGAGCATGACCCAGATCTTCGTCCCGGCCGCCTTCTATCGCGGCGGCAGCAGCAAGGGCGTCTTCTTCCACGCGCGGCACTGCCCGTCCGACCGCGACGCGCTCGACCGCATGCTGCTCTCGGCGCTCGGCAGTCCCGATCCCTATGGCCGCCAGCTCGACGGCATGGGCGGCGGCACGTCCTCGCTGTCGAAGGCCGTCATCATCGGCCCGCCGACGCATCCGGACGCCGATGTCGACTATACGTTCGCGCAGGTCTCGGTCGATCGCCCCATCGTCGACTGGGGCGCCAATTGCGGCAACCTCTCCTCCGTCGTCGGACCCTTCGCGGTCGACGAGGGGCTGGTGACGGTCGCCGACGGCGAGGCGCTGGTGCGCATCCATCAGGTCAACACGAAGAAGATCATCCATGCCCGCTTCCCGGTCCGCAACGGCAAGGCCGTCGTCACCGGCGACTTTTCCATGGACGGCGTCTCCGGGACCGGCGCCCGCATCGCGCTCGATTTCCTCGATCCGGGTGGCACCGTCACATCGGGACTGCTGCCGACCGGCCGTGTCACCGAGACAGTTGAAATCGACGGGCGCACCTTCACGCTTTCGCTCGTCGATGCCAGCAATCCCGTGGCCTTCGTCGCGGCCGCCGAGGTCGGGCTTGATGGCACGGAGCTTCCCGACATCATCGAAGCCGATCCGGCCCTGATGGCACTGCTCGACCGATTGCGGCGTTCGGCCGGCGTGCTCATGGGGCTCGGGCAGAGCCCCGAGACGGTCGGCCTCGCCAATCCGAAGATCGCCGTCGTTTCGTCGCCCGCCGCCTTCGCCACGCTCGACGGCCGCCGGATCGATACGGCGGGACACGACATTGCCGTGCGCATACTGTCGATGGAGCGGGCGCATCGTGCGGTCACGCTGACAGGAGCGATGTGCCTCGCCGTCGCCTGCCGCATCGAGGGCAGCCTGCCGCACCGGCTGTGCAAGGCAGCGCCCGGCGCCGATGTCATTCGCGTCGGCCATCCCTCGGGCCTCGTCGCAGTCGGGGCTACGGTCGATCGCAACGCCAACGGCTGGAACGCGTCGCGCGCGACCGTCTATCGCACCGCGCGACGGCTGATGCAGGGCGAGGTCGCCGTCGCACCCTTCGAGGAAGGATCGTTGGCATGAGCCTCGGGGCGGCGGAAGGCCCGCTTCGGGACCTGCTGGACGCCGCCGGCTGGCACGATGCGCCGGTCGAGCGGCTTTCGCTCGAGGAGCGGCCCAAGGTGCTGGCGACGCCCTGGCCGATTGCGGCCCTCGCCTCGGCAGCACTCGGCGCCGTCGGGCTCGCCGCATCGCGCATCCACGAATTGCGGACCGGCGAGCGCCGGCGCGTGACGCTCGACACGCGGTCCGCCGAGCTTGCCATGGCGAGTTCGAGCTACCTGCTGGTCGATGGAAAGCCGGCGAAGTTTCGCGACCCCTTCACCGGCTTCTACCCTGCAGCGGATGGCGAATGGGTCTATCTGCACGGCAATTTCCCGCATCTGCGCGACGGGCTTCTCGCCATGCTGGGCGTCGACAACGAGCCCGGGGCGATCCGGGCGGCCGTTGCAGCGCGCAAGGCCGGCGAGATCGACGCGGAAGCCATCGCGCGCGGCCTTTGCGCGGCGCGTGTGCGCGACCGTGCCGACTGGATGCGGGAGCCGCAGGCCGCGGTGGAATCGTCCCGCCCGCCGCTCCGGATCGACCGCCTCGGTGATGCACCGCAGCACGCCTTGCCGCCGGGCCGGCAACGGCCGCTCGACGGTCTTCGCATGCTCGACCTGTCGCGCGTCATCGCAGGACCGATGGCGGGACGCACGATGGCGGAGCACGGCGCGACGGGGATGCGCATCGCCTCGCCGAGGCTGCCCTTCATCCAGTCGCTGGTGATCGATACCGGCTTCGGCAAACACGCGGCCTTCCTCGATCTCAAGGAGGCCGCAGATCGCGAAACGCTTCTTTCGCTCGCCGCCGGATGCGACGTCATGCTCGACGCCTATCGACCGGGCGCGCTTGCGGCACGTGGCCTCGATGCGGCGGCGCTCTCCGGCGTCCGGCCCGATCTCGTCTCCGTGTCACTGTCGGCTTTCTCCGCTTCGGGGCCATGGGCCGGCCGGCGGGGCTATGACAGCGTCGTGCAGTCCACCATGGGCATGGCGGTGGCGCGGGCAGGGGACGTGCCGCGGTTATTGCCCTGCCAGCCGCTCGACTACCTGACCGGCTATCTCGCCGCCTTTGCGGCGATGCTCTGCCTGATCCGCCGGCATGAGCAGGGCGGGCGCTGGCATGCCGCGCTGTCGCTTGCCGCGACGGCCGGCTGGATGTGGCGGATGCGCGATCGTCTCGGTGACGACCCGGCCCATCCCGACGCCAATCCGGATTTTGCCGGGGTCGAGGATCTGAGCGACGTTCACGATACGGCGTTCGGCCGGATCACGGCGCTGCGGCCAGCGCTGCGGATCGAGGGTATCGAGCCCGGATGGTCGCGCGTGCCGGTGCCGCTCGGCAGCGATCCGCCGCGATGGCCGGAGGCCTGAGCCCGTGCCGCCTTTGAACCGGCGCCGCTTCAGGTCCGTGCGGCGGCGCTCACTCCTCGGTCTTGGTGATCACGAGGCGCACTTCGAGCGCTGCCTTGATATGCTGGATGGCCGCCCGCTCCGCGGCATCGGGGTCGTGGTTGCGGATCGCCTCGATGATCGCGACATGCTCGTCGGTCGCCGTCGACGTGCGGCCCTTGTGGATGAAGGTCGTGTCCGGCAGCAGGGCGATGGTCTCCTGCAGGTCCTCCACCGCCTGGCGCAGATAGCGGTTGCGCGCGGCGTCATAGAGCCGGGCGTGGAACTGCCGGTTCCACTGCGCGGCGAGCTTCGGGTCGCCGGTCGCGGCGGCGAATTTCTCGTTGATGCGCTCGAGATTGGCGATCTCCGCGTCGGTGCCATGGCGCGCGGCGAAGCGGGCGACGACGCCCTCCAGTTCCTCGCGCATGGCATAGAGCTCGAAGATCTGCTGCATCGACAGGATCGACACGGCGACGCCCCGTCCGGGGGCCGCTTCCAGCAGGCCCTTTTCCTGCAAGCGGCCAAGCGCCTCGCGAACGGGCGTGCGGCTGACGCCGAGGCGGGTCGCCACCTCTTCCTCGCGCAGCGGGTCGCCCGGCCGGTAGATGCCGTCGCGGATCGCCGCCAGGATCGCCTGGTAGGTGCTTTGTCCCCGCGTCTTGGCAAGCAGATCCTTCGATCCGGTCATGGTTCGGCATCTCCCCTGTCGAGGCTTTCCGGCTACAGGACGAAAAGACGATTGTCCACGGCCTTGTTATTTTGCATACGAATGTATGCGACGCCGTCAGGGCAACACGTCCTTCCCTGCGGCAACCCAAGGAATAGCGGCGCAAGCCATGCATGAATCCGGAAACGAAAAGCACCCTCTGAGTTCCCGCGCGATGGCGGCCTATACGCTGCGCACGCTGGCACTCGGAACGGCCGGCGGCTATGCCGGCTACAGCCTCGGCCTGCCGCTCGGCTGGCTGCTCGGCGCCATGGCCGTGACGACCGGCCTTGCCATGGCGGGCGTTCGCGTCACCGCCTCGCGGCGGCCGCGGGCCGTGATGATCGCCGTCATCGGCCTGATGGTCGGCAGCGCCTTCAAGCCGGAGGTGGTGCGCTATGCGGGCGAGTGGTGGACGAGCCTTGCCGCGGTTGCGGTCTATACCGTGATCACGGCGGCCTTCGGCATCTTCGCCTGCCGGCGCTTCGGGCGGCTCGAGCCGACGACGGCGGCGCTGAGCGGCATGCCGGGAGGCCTCAGCGAAATGATCGTCATGGCCTCGTCCTTCGGGGCGGATGTGCGCAGCGTCAGCATGGTGCATGCGACGCGGCTCGTGCTTCTGATCGCCACCGTGCCGATCTCGCTCACCCTGTCCGGCGCGCTTTCGGCGATCGGCGCCGGTCCGGTCGACCGCACCGTGCACTGGGCGTTCTCGCTGTCGGTGCAGGACGCGGTCGTGCTGCTGGGCTGCATGGTGCTCGGCCTCATCGTCGGCCCGCGGCTGCGCCTGCCGGCGGCCAATCTTACCGGCCCGCTGATCCTGAGTGCGGCCGCCCATCTGCTTGGCCTCACGGCGGCCGAGGTGCCGGGCGTCGTCCTCGCCGCAGCACAGGTCGTCATCGGCGCCTCCATCGGACAGAACTTCGCCGGCGTCGAACGGCGCATCCTCGTGACCGGCGTCATGCTGGGTTTCGTGCTCACCGCCTTCAGTCTTCCCTTGGCCGTTGGCTTCGCGGCGCTTTTCGAGACGGTGCTCGATATCCCCTTCGCCATCGGTCTCTTGGCGCTGGTACCGGGCGGATTGCCGGAAATGAGCCTGATCGCCATCTCGCTCGATGCGAATCCGGCCTTTGTCAGCTTGCATCATCTGTGCAGAGTGGTGATCATCGTCATCGCGGCGCCGCTGATCCTTCCCGTCTGGCTGCGGGTCTCGAAGGCGTCCGGAGAAGACCGCTAGGGGGTGCGGACCCGGTATTGCCGAACGGCGATGCCGTCCTCGCCAACCGTCGCTACCGCACTGCAACAGGAAGAGCTAAACCATGGTCATCGATCCTCGCCAAGTGAGTGGAGAACACCATGTCCGTGCTCCTTCTGAAGAAGGCCGTCGAGGCCGTGCAGCGGTATTTCGACTATGTGCAGCGCTTCAACAGCTATCGGCAGTTGCCGATGAACGAGGCGACGCTGCGGCTGATCCGTCGCGATCTCGGCATCGCCGAACCGGCGGACGCAGAAGCGCAGTCGGCGCCCGCTCCGGCAGGCATAGCCGCATCGGACTCCCCGGCGGCATCGGCAGGGGGCAGCCATGCAGCCGTTCGATCCGGTAACGGCGCGCCTCGTCGTCGCCATCTCCCAATACGGCTCGATCGGGCGCGCAGCGGAGCGTGAGAACATCGCGGCCTCGGCCGTCAGCCGCCGGATCAGCGAACTGGAATCGCGTCTCGGTGTCGCCCTCTTCGACCGGTCCCTGCAGGGCGCGCGGCTGACGCCGGCGGGCGAGGTCTATGTCGAGGGCTGCCGGGCGATCCTCCGCCAGATCGCCGATCTCAACACGAGCCTGGTCGATTTCGCCACCGGCACCCGCGGCGCGCTTCGGCTTGCCTGCACGAGTTCGGCGCTCTCCGGCCGCCTGCCGGAACTTCTCGCCACCTATGCGGCCGCCCATCCTGGCATCGGCCTCGAGATCCAGGAAATGTCGGCCGCACTCGCGCTCGCCGCGATGGACGACGGTCAGGCCGACGTGGCGATCGTCGCCGACAATTACGACTTCTCCCGCTTTTCGACTGATATTTTCGAGGACGACAATGTCATGGTGCTCTGCTCGCCGGATCATGTCCTGGCGGCGCGCCTCCAGTCCGGCCTGCCGGTCGGCTTCGACGAGGTGGTGGAGCACGAGGTGGTCGGCATCCACCATTCCGGCGCGCTCGACCGCCTGCTGAGTGCTGCCGCCAGCGAAAGCGGCCGCACCCTCGGCGAACGGGTCAATGTCGAGACCTTCCCGTCGCTCGTCCGCATGGTCGAGGCAGGCTTCGGCATCGGTTTCCTGCGCTCGACGAGCCTGCATCTGCTCGCCGGAACCGACGTCGTCAGCGCGCGGCTTTCCGACGCCTGGGCGCGCCGCACGCTGCTGACGGTCCGCCGCTCTGCGAGCCCGCTTTCGGCGCCGATCCGGGCCTTCCTGGAGCTTGCCCGCAAGTCCTACGGGCCGCAGCCCTGACCGGGAAAAGGTCGTCCGGAATTTCTGGATACAATAGTATACAAAGCGAATTTTTGCTGCTAGGTCGAACGTTCTTGTGAGGTCTCTGGGAGGAGGAACGCTCGATGGCCGCGACGCAGCCCACGATAGTCCACGCCGATGCCGATCGGCTGAAAGCCGCCGTTGCCGGCATCTTCGCTGCCACCGGCGTGCCGGCCGAGGATGCGGCGCTTGTGGGGCACTATCTCGTGCTGGCCGATCTTCGCGGTGTCGGAACCCATGGTATTTCGCGCGTGCCGATCTATGCCGAGCGCATCCGCCGCGGCCTGGTGACGGCGAAGCCCGACCTGCGGATCACGCGGCCGATGCCGGCGGCGGTGCATGTGGACGGCGACAACGGGCTCGGCTTCCTCGTCATGCGGCGCGCCACACAGGAGGCGATCGGCGCGGCGGCGCAATGCGGCATCGGCATCGCCTCGGTCAGCAACAGCACCCATTTCGGCATGGCGGCCGCCTATCTGCTGGAGGCCGTCGAGGCCGGTTATGCCGCCTTCGTCTTCACCAATGCCTCGCCGAGCATGCCGGTCTGGGGCGGCAGGACGCCCTTCCTCGGCACCAGTCCCTTTGCCTTCGGTGCGCCGGGCGGCGATGGCGCGCCGCCGATCATCCTCGACATGGCGACCTCGGTCGTGGCGCGCGGAAAGATCCGGCGCGCGGCGCAGAAGGGCGAGCCCATTCCGGCCGGCTGGGCGCTCGACGCCGACGGCCGCGAGACGACGGATGCGCGCCGGGCCTATGAGGGCATCGTGCTGCCGCTCGGCGGCCCGAAGGGCTCCGGCCTGTCGCTGATGATGGAGGTGATCGCCGGCGTGATGAGCGGCTCGGCCTATGGCGGCCAGGTCGGCGACCAGTATCGCGGCCTCGACCGGCCGCAGAATGTCGGCCACAGCGTCATCGCCTTCAAGCCCGACCTCTTTCTCGACCGCACCTCCTATGCCGGTCGCATGGACGACCTCGTCGGCCGGGCGCGGGACTGCCCGCGCGTCGACGAGAGCCAGCCGATCCTGATGCCGGGCGAGCCGGAAGCCGCCCGCATGGCAACGCGGCTTCAGGATGGCATTCCGCTCGGCGAGGACGATCTGGCGATGCTGCGCGAGCAGGCGACGCTTGCCGGCATCGACCTCGACATCGACGCCCTCGGAAAGGTCTAAGGCCATGCTGCGCATCGCGATACTCGACGACTATCAGGACGTGGCGCTGTCGCTTGCCGACTGGGCCTCGCTCGGCGACGATTGCGAGGTCGTGCGCTTCGGAGACAACCTTGCGACGGAAGATGCGGCGGCCGAAAAGCTGGCCGGTTTCGACGTGCTCTGCCTGATGCGCGAGCGCATGCCGCTGCCGGCAAGCCTGATCGCGCGGCTGCCGCGGCTGAAGCTCGTCGTCGTCACCGGCGCGCGGGTGCGGACCATCGACATGGAGGCGGCGGTGGCGCAGGGCATCACCGTCTGCCACACCTTCGCCGGCGAATCCGCCCATGCGACGCCGGAAATGGCCTGGGGGCTGATCCTGTCGCTCGCCCGGTCCATTCCCGAGGAGGATCAGCGGGTCCGCCAGGGCGGCTGGCAGAAGACGGTCGGCACCATCCTCGGCGGCAAGACGCTCGGTCTCGTCGGTCTCGGCAAGCTCGGCTCCCGCATGGTGCCGATCGCAAAGGCCTTCGGCATGGAGGTCATCGCCTGGAGCCAGAACCTGACGGACGAGCGGGCGGCCGAGGCCGACGCGCGGCGCGTCGACAAGGAGACGCTGTTTCGCGAGGCGGACGTGGTGTCGCTGCATCTCATCCTCGGCGAGCGCAGCCGGCATGTGGTCTCGGCGGCCGAGATTGCCCTGATGAAGCCGGGCGCCTTCCTGATCAATACATCGCGCGGCCCGCTGGTCGAGGAGGCCGCTCTGGTCGCGGCGCTCGAAGAGGGACGCATCAAGGCGGGTCTCGACGTCTACGACATCGAGCCGCTGCCGGCCGACCATCCGCTGCGCACCGTGCCGAACACCGTGCTGACCCCGCATCTCGGCTACGTCACCGAAGGCGCCTATGCCGCCTTCTACCGCGACACGGTCGAGAACATCAAAGCCTGGCGTGCCGGATCACCCCTTCGGGTGCTCGCCGCGCCGAAGACGGAGGAGAAATCGTGACTGAAATCATCAAGACGGCGGACCTTGTGGACACCAACGACGACGACGTGCGCTTCTGCGAGATGCAGTGGAAGTCCTTCGGCAAGCGCTCCGGATTCCACGGCGAGATCGTCACGCTGAAGACTTTCGAGGACAACCGCCTGCTCAAGCAGACGCTGGAAGGCGACGGGACCGGCAAGGTGCTGGTCGTCGACGGCGGCGGGTCGCTGCGCTGCGCGCTGGTCGGCGACGTGATTGCCGGTCTCGGCCTGTCGAACGGCTGGCGCGGCATCCTGATCAACGGCGCGATCCGCGACAGCGCCGAACTGAACGACATGGATTTCTGCGTGATGGCGCTCGGGCAGGCGCCGAAGAAGAGCGGCAAGACCGGCCACGGCACGCGCGACGTGCCGCTGCGGCTCGGCAATATCCTGTTCCGCACCGGAGACTATCTCTACGCGGATTCAGACGGCGTGCTGGTCGCGGACAAGCCGGTGCACGGCACGGATTGACGAACCCCGATGCGGCTTGCGGGCCGCATTCGACTGGCGCCGGGTGGTCAGGTCCCCCGGCGCCTTTTTTCGTTTCGGATTCAGGAAAGCGCGGCGACCACCGTTTCGGTGAACTGCCGCGTGCCGAGCGGCCCGCCGAGATCGCCGGTGCAGGTTGAGACGTCCGAGAGGACGCGGTCGATCACCTGCTCGATGGCACTTGCGGCCTCGACGTAACGCGCGTCGCCGCTCCGCTCTCCGTGCCAGCGAAGCAGCATGGCCGCCGAGAGGATCATCGACGTCGGGTTGGCCTTGTCCTTGCCGGCAATGTCCGGAGCCGATCCGTGCTGGGCCTGCGCGGCCGCATGGTCCGTGCCGGCATTCAGCGAACCGCCAAGCCCGAGGCTGCCCGAGAGTTCCGAGGCGAGGTCGGAGAGCGTGTCGCCGTAGAAGTTGGTCGTGCAGATGACGTCGTAGCGGCTGGCGTCGCGCACCAGCAGTGCCGCCATGGCGTCGATCAGCACCTCTTCGAGTTCGACGTCCGGATAGAGGGCGGCGATCTTGCGCACCTCTTTCAGGAACAACCCGTCGGTCAGTACAAAGGCATTCGCCTTGTGCACGGCCGTCACCTTGCGGCGCCGCACGCGGGCGAGTTCGAACGACGCTCGCGCGATGCGCTCGATCGCCTTCGCCGTCACCTTGCGCATCGAGATCGCGACGTCTTCCGTCGGCATGAATTCGCCGGTACCCGCA
>CAMPIK010000043.1 GCA_946886325.1 uncultured Shinella sp. | reverse complement strand
CAACCCGGCATCCTCGAGCGGCTGATCCATGCGACGGACACATTCGCGGGGAAGGTCTGAGATGACTTGGCCTGTATGCGGCGAGCGGCGGCAAGACCCCTCCCCAACCCCTCCCCACAAGGGGGAGGGGCTTAACCCGCCTCGCTCCCGGTGCCTCGATTGGGGCACGATGGTGCCGCGAGTCTTCTCCCCCCTTGTGGGGGAGATGGCCGGCAGGCCAGAGGGGGACTTTGTGACATACGCGTATTTCCAGCCAACCGGACACCGAAGACATGGCACCATCGATAGCCACAAGCGGGACAGCGCCCGCGAAACTGCGCAGCGGCAGCTTCGCCTATCTGCTGCCGGCGCTGGTGCTGATCGCGATCTTCTTCATCCTGCCGGTGCTGATGCTGCTTCTGCGCAGCATCATGGAGCCGCAGTTCGGCCTGCAGAACTACGAGACGCTGCTGGGCTCGACCACCTATGCCCGCATCTTCTTCAACACCTTCCTCGTCGCAACCGTCGTGACGATCATCTCGGTGGTGATCGGCTATCCGGTCGCCTGGCTGCTCGCCATCATGCCGGAGCGCTGGGCGCGGCTGGTGCTGGCCATCATCATCCTGTCGATGTGGACGAACCTTCTGGCGCGCACCTATGCCTGGATGGTGCTGCTCCAGCGCACCGGCGTCATCAACAAGACGCTGATGTCGCTCGGGCTGATCGGTGAGCCGCTGCCGCTCGTCAACAATCTGGTCGGCGTCACCATCGGCATGACCTATATCATGCTGCCCTTCGTCATCCTGCCGCTGATGGGCGTCATCCGCGCGATCGACCCGGCGATCCTGCGCGCGGCGGCACTCTGCGGCGCCAACCGGCGGCAGTGTTTCACCCGCGTGCTGCTGCCGCTGTCGCTTTCCGGCATCGCGGCCGGCGCGCTGATGGTCTTCGTCATGTCGCTCGGCTACTTCGTCACGCCGGCGCTCCTCGGCGGCACCTCGAACATGATGCTCGCCGAACTGATCGCGCAATTCGTCCAGTCGCTGGTCGACTGGGGCATGGGGGGTGCGGCCGCCCTCGTGCTGCTCGTCGTGACGCTTGCGCTCTATGCGGTGCAACTCAAGTTCTTCAACACCAGCCGGGCGGGGTAGGCCATGTTGCTCGATTTCGAGAAGCTCGGCGTTTGGAAGTGGATGCTGATTGCGATCACCGTCGCCGTCTGCCTGTTTCTCCTGCTGCCGATCGTCTTCATCGCCGCGCTCTCCTTCGGCTCGTCGCAGTGGCTGATCTTCCCGCCGCCCGCCTGGACGACGCGCTGGTACGGCGAGCTTTTCGCCGATCCGCGCTGGTTCTATTCGGCGCTGACGAGCCTGAAGATCGCCGCGATCGTCACGGTGCTTTCCGTCGTCATCGGCTTCCTGGCCGCACTCGGCCTCAACCGCGGCACCTTTCCCGGCCGCGACCTGCTGCGCGCCCTGTTTCTCACGCCGATGATCCTGCCGGTGGTGGTGCTCGCCGTGGCGCTCTATGCGCTCTTCCTCCGGCTCGGGCTTGCCGGCACGACCTTTGCCTTCGTCGTCGCGCATCTGCTGATCGCACTGCCGTTCTCGATCATCGCCATCGGCAATGCGCTTGAGGGCTTCGACCGGTCGATCGAGGATGCGGCGATCCTCTGCGGCGCGAGCCCCTGGGAGGCGCGGCTGCGCGTCACCGTACCGGCCATTCAGCACGGCATCTTCGCCGCCGCCGTCTTCTCCTTCCTCGCCTCCTGGGACGAGGTGGTGCTGGCGATCTTCATGGCGAGCCCGACGCTCCAGACGCTGCCGGTCAAGATCTGGTCGACGCTCCGGCAGGACCTGACGCCCGTCATCGCCGCCGCCTCGACGCTGCTCATCGCCTTCACCATTCTCCTGATGATCGTTGCGGCCGTGGTCCGCAAGGGACGCAAGACATGACCGAACCCTTCCTCAGCATCCGCGGCATCCGCAAGGTCTACGGGCCGGTGACGGCGGTCAAGAACGTCAATCTCGACGTCGCCGAAGGCGAGTTCGTCACCTTCCTCGGGCCATCAGGCTCCGGCAAGTCGACGACGCTCTATATCCTCGCCGGCTTCCAGGACCCGACCGAGGGCGACATCCTGCTGAAGGGCAAGAGCTTGCTGGCGACGCCGTCGCACAAGCGCAAGATCGGCATGGTCTTCCAGCGCTATACCCTCTTCCCGCATCTCTCCGTCGGCGAGAACGTCGCCTTTCCGCTGCGCATCCGCCGCCTGCCGCAGGCCGAGATCGCCGAGCGCGTGAAGTCCGCGCTGAAACTCGTCCGGCTTGAGGGCTTCGAGGATCGCATGCCGGCGATGATGTCGGGCGGTCAGCAGCAGCGGGTGGCGCTTGCCCGCGCGCTCGTCTACGAGCCGCCGGTGCTTCTGATGGACGAGCCGCTGTCTGCGCTCGACAAGAAGCTGCGCGAGGAAATCCAGTTCGAGATCCGCCGCATCCACCAGGAAACCGGCGTCACGATCCTCTATGTCACCCATGACCAGGAAGAGGCGCTCAGGCTCTCCGATCGCATTGCCGTCTTCAGCCAGGGCGAGATCGACCAGGTCGGGACCGGGCCGGAACTCTACGCCAAGCCCGCCACGCGCTTCGTCGCCGGCTTCATCGGCGACAGCAATTTCCTCGATGCCGAGATCCTTGCGATGAACGGCGACAGGACCCGGCTGCGGCTGCCCGGCGGCGAGATCGTCGACGGCGTTCCGCTGCATGGGGCGCGCGGGACAGAAGGAAAGGCTGCACTGCTGCTGCGCCCGGAACGGCTGTCGCTGTCGCGGGCGGCGCGGGAAGCGGGCCTTGCCGTCACCGTCGACGACATCACCTTTCTCGGCAACACGGTCGAGGTCCGGACCCTGACGGCGACCGGCGACACGCTTTCCGTCCGCCTGCCCTTCGGCCACGAGGCGATCGCCGGCATGGGACGGGGCGACACGGCCTGGCTCAGCTTCGAGACGGACGCCGCGCACGCCTTCGCGTGACCTGATGCCTGGCTTGCGATCACGCCACCCGGCTTCGCCAAAAATCTGACCATTTGGTCAGATTTTGATCGCCCACGAAACAATCAACGCAATCGATCCCGGCCGTTTCGCAATGGTTTCAATGTCGTAGACAGCTGGCACGGAACTTGCTGCCTTCTATCCCGTAAGGTCACCAAGCCACCAGGGGAACGACATGACGACCGAAAAACAGGCAGACGGACAGAACACGGTTTCGAGCCTGCCGGAGGTGAGCCGGCGCAAGCTACTCGGCGGAGCAGCCGCCGTGACGGCCGGCGCCGCCTTCGGCAACTTCACCATCTTCTCGCGCCAGGCAAGCGCTGCCGAACCGCTGCGCGTTCTGTGCTGGCCGGGCTACGAGGAACGCGACGTCATCGCCGAGTTCGAGGACCTCCACAAGACCAAGGTGGAGTTCAAGATCTATATCGGCGGCGAGCAGATGCTGCAGTTCTTCGCCCAGACGCCGCCCGGCACCTTCGACGCCATCATCTCGGATGCCGAATACGTCCAGAAGCTGAAGGCCCAGAGCGCCATCGAGGCTTACAAGACCGAGGGCTTCGACGAGCTTGCCAACTACCACCCGAAGTTCCGCGACTTCGCGCCGACCAAGGGCGAGACGGACGGCACGGTCTACGGCATCCCGACGCGCTTTTCCTTCTACGGCATCTCCTACAACACCGACGAGATGTCGGCGGAGGAGGCGACCGACTGGGCCTCGCTGCTCAACCCGAAATACGAGGGCAAGATCGGCATCTTCGACTGGTACCTGCCGAACCTCGGCAATGCCAGCCTCGCGATCAATCCCGGCAACCAGACGCCCTACATGATCGACGACGCGCAGCTTGCCCAGGTCAAGGACTTCCTGATCAAGCTTCGCCCGCAGGTCGGCATGTTCGGTTCGTCCAACCAGCCGATCGCCCAGGCGATGCTTGCCGGCGACATCGTGGCGTCGCCGACCGGCGACCTCGACATCGACCTGAAGCTTGCCGGCTACGACAACTTCTCCTCGACGATCCCGAAGCAGGGCGGCATCCGCTGGCAGGAAGTGGCCTGCGTCTGTTCCGCATCGAAGAACAAGGATCTCGCCATGGAGTGGGTCAAGTACATGACCTCGCCCAAGGTGCAGTCGAAGCTCGTCTATACCAAGGCCTTCAAGGCGCGCGGGCCGAACATGAAGATCGTCGACCACTGGGACGACGACCAGAAGGCGCTGCTCTCCTACGTGCCGGATCCGGAAAACCCCGGCCAGATGCTCGTCGAGACGCTGATCGACCGCTCCATGCCGCGCGGCCTGCCGGGCAACCAGCCGGAACAGGCCTGGATCGACATCTTCAACGAGTTCAAGACGGCCTGAGGGGCGGGCGATCTCCATTCTATGGTCCCGCCTGTCGAGAGCAGGCGGACCGGAAATACCCCCTCTGGCCTGCCGGCCATCTCCCCCACAAGGGGGAGAAGACTCGTGGCGCTGCCTTGCCATGAGGTACAAGCGGTGCGGCCGGTTAAGCCCCTCCCCCTTGTGGGGAGGGGATGGGGAGGGGCCTTCATACCCAACCGGAAGACACCATGACATTGGCCGCACCCGATCTCGAACTCCTGTCGATCACCAAGCGCTTCAACGATTTCACCGCCGTCGACGCGGTCAATCTCAAGGTCGGCCGCGGCGAGTTCGTCGCCATCATGGGACCATCGGGCTGCGGCAAGACCACGCTTCTGCGCATCCTCGCCGGCCTTGAGACCGCCACCTCCGGCCAGCTCCATGTGCGCGGCAGGGACGTTTCCGACGTGCCGGTGAACCTGCGCTCGACCCGGCTCGTCTGGCAGAACTACGCGCTCTTTCCCCATCTCGACGTCGCCGGCAACATCGCCTTCGGCCTGACGCTGAAGGCCCATGACAAGGCTGTTGTCGCCGGCAAGGTGAGGGCCATGGCCGAACTGGTCGGCCTCACCGATTTCCTCGGCCGCCGGATCACCCAGCTTTCGGGCGGGCAGAAGCAGCGCGTGGCGCTCGCCCGCGCGCTCGTCACCGAGCCGGATATCCTGCTCCTCGACGAACCCTTGTCGGCGCTCGATGCCCACCTGCGCATCCGCATGCAGGGCGAGCTTCGCCGCATCCAGAAACAGCTCGGCATGGCCTTCATCTATGTCACCCACAACCAGGTCGAGGCCTTTTCGATGGCCGACCGGGTGGTGGTGATGAACAAGGGCCGCATCGAGCAGGTCGATACACCAGAGGAGATGTATGCCCGGCCGAAGACCGAATTCGTCGCGCGCTTCGTCGGCAGCAACAATCTCTTTGCCGGCCGCATCCAGTCGGTCGAGGCGGGCCATGTCATCGTGCATTGCGGCCATGGCCAGGTGACGGTCGCGACGGATGTCGCTCCCCCGGTCGGAACGCCCGTCTTCGTCGTGGTGCAGGCCGACCGGCTGGCCGGCGCGCCGACAGGTATTGCCGGCGAAAACCGCATCGACGCCACCATGCGCGGCCGCGAATTCGCCGGCTCGCACAACATCTATCTGATGGACCTCGTCGACGGCACGGAGGTCAAGATGACCGTGCCGCAGGCGCTGCCGATCGAGATCAACCAGCCGATCTCCGCCTGGTTCGCGCCCGCCGACGCCTCGCTGATCGGAGGCCCGGCATGAGCGAACTCGCGGCCACGCCCGCAAAACGCATGCGGACGCCGAACGACAGCCCGCTGAAGGTGCTCTTCCTCGCGCCGCTCGCCCTCTGGCTCGGCGTGCTCTTCCTGCTGCCGCTGATCTTCCTGCTGTGGATCGGCTTCTGGCGCGTCGAGAACTATCAGGCGATCCCCGGCTTCTCCTTCGACAATTACCGCGAGATTTTCGCGAGCTTCTTCTCGCGCTCCCGCTACGGGCTGGCGCTCCTCCAGTCGCTCTGGGTCGCCACCACCACGGCCGTCTTCGCCGTCGCCCTCTCCTACATGGTGGCGCTGGCGCTGGCCTTTGCCGTGCCGGCGCGCTGGCAGCGGCTGGCGCTGCTGCTCGCCATCGCCCCCTTCTGGTCGAGCTACGTGCTGCGCCTCTATTCCTGGCAGACGATCCTGTCGCGCAACGGCGTCATCAATTCCGTGCTGAAGGAAGTGGGGCTCGCCGACTGGCGCATCGACGTCATCTACACCCAGATCGCCACCCGCATCGGCCTCATCCACTATCTGGCGCCGATCCTGATCGTCATCCTCTATGTCAGCATCCTCGCCATCGACCGGGTGCTGATCGAGGCGGCGCGGGAACTCGGCGCCACGCGCTGGCAGGCCTTCAAAAGGGTCATCCTGCCGCTGTCGCGCTTCGGGCTGCTGACCGCCGGCAGCTTCGCCGTCATCGTCAGCCTCGGCGATGCGCTCTCCGGCAACCTGCTCGGCGGCGGCACCGGCCAGTCGATCCTCGGCAAGCTGCCGACCTATGCCAGCATGATCATGTCCGACTACTCGTCCTCCACCAACCTGCCGCGCACCTCGGCGCTGGCGACCATCCTCATCGTCGTCATGGTTCTGGCGCTGGCGGCGGGTTTCATCGCGGCCGACCGGGCGCGCCGGAGGACGAGCTGATGCGCGGCAATCCCTGGATCCTCGCCGGCCGGCTCTGGCTCGCCATCGCCTACACCTTCATGTTCCTGCCACTCGTCGTGCTGGTGCTCTTCTCCTTCCAGAAGAACCGCTTTCCGGGCTTTCCGCTGCAGGGCTGGACCACCGAGTGGTACGAGAAGCTCGTCGCCGACGGCACGCTGACGGCGGCGCTGGGCAACACGATGATCGTCTCGCCGGCGGCCGCGACCGTCGCGACCGTCATCGCCTTTCTCGCGGCCTACGCCTTCAACCGCTTCGTCTTTCGCGGCAAGACCGCCTTCCTGGCGCTGGTCACCCTGCCGATCCTCATTCCGCCGCTCATCCTCGGCGTCGGCTTCCTCGGGCTGCTTGCGCGGCTCCACCTGTCGGGCACGCTGTTTGCGGTTTTCCTCACCCATGTCGTGCTGATCACTGCGCCGGCGCTTGCCATCATCCAGCTTCGCCTCGCCCAGATGCCGGCGGCGCTGGAGGAGGCGGCCTGGGACCTCGGCGCGACGGAATGGCAGGCGGTGACGCGCGTCGTGCTGCCCTTCGCGCTGCCGGGCATCCTCGGCGCCTGGCTGCTCGCCTTCACCTTCTCCTTCGACGAATTCATCATCGCCTGGTTCGTCTCCGGCTTCCAGCCGACCCTGCCGGTCGCGATCTATTCCGTGCTGGTCGCCGCCATCGATCCGTCGCTGAACGCCATCGGCACCGTCGTCTTCGCCATCTCCTGCCTCGTCCTCGTCTGCCTCGAACTGGTGCTGCTGCCGCTGCTCCTGAAGAAGCCGGACGGGGAAGCGTGATCCCGAAAGGCCAGCCATGACGCTCCTCTTCCGCAACGCCACCATCCTTTCCATGGACGCGGCAAACGGCACGACGCCCTTTGCCGGCGACCTGCTGGTCGAAAACGACCGCATCGCCGCCATCGGCCCGAACCTCGTGGCGCCCGAGGGCGCGCGCATCGTCGACGCCACCGGCAAGCTCGTCATGCCCGGCCTCGTCAACGCGCACATGCATTCCTCGGAAACCTTCTTCAAGGGCCGCTACCAGAACATGCCGCTGGAAGTGTGGATGCTCTATTCCTATCCGATCCTGATGAAGG
The DNA here is from genome assembly GCA_946886325.1 of uncultured Shinella sp. The sequence goes on along the minus strand of CAMPIK010000043.1, from coordinate 2,831 downwards.
ACCCGATCGGCGAGCGCCTGCTCTATCTGCGCAGCCTGCTGACGGCGATGGAATCGCTGAAGGGCGGCGTCACCACGATGGTCGACGACTGGTTCGACTTTCCCGCCTACGATCCCGCCCGCCTCGGCCGCGTCTTCGATGCCTACGAGACGTCAGGCATCCGCGCCAACGTCTCCCATGTCGTCATCGACAAGCATGTGCTCGACACCATGCCCTGGCTGCGCGAGCTGATCCCGGCCGATCTCCAGGCCGAGGTCGGCGGTCCCGATATCACGCCGGATGCCTATATCGCCTATTGCCGCGAGATCTTCGACACCCAGCACGGCCGCGCCGGGCGGCTCGGCTTCATGGTCTCGGCCTCGGCGCCGCAGCGCTGCTCGGTGCCGATGATGCAGGCCTGCGTGGCGCTGGCGCAGGAAAAGGGCGTGCCCTACCACACCCATGTGCTCGAAACGAAGACCCAGGCCGTCACCGGGCCGGAGTTCTACGGCAAGAGCCTCATCCGCTACATGCGCGACATCGAGATCCTGACGGCCAACACCACCATCGCGCATTCGATCTGGGTGACCGACGAGGACATGGCGCTGATGGGCGAGGCGGATTGCTCGATCGCCCACAACGTCATCTCCAACCTCAAGCTTGGCTCGGGCATCGCGCCCATCCGCCGGCTGCTTGATGCCGGCGTGCATGTCGGCCTCGGCACGGACGGGCTGTCGAGCAACGACACGGCGCGCATCTTCGACGTCATGCGCTTCGCCGGCCTCGTGCACGACATCGCCGCGCCCGATACGGACCGCTGGGTGAAGGCGGCCGAGGTGCTGCGCTCCGCGACGATCGAGGGCGCGCGCACCGCCATGCTCGACGGTGTGACCGGATCGCTTGAGGTCGGCAAGCGCGCCGACCTCGTCATGCTCGACCTCACGGGCTACGACTACCTGCCGATGAACCGGCTCGACCACCATCTCGTCTATTGCGAGAACGGCAGCAACATCCGCATGGTCGTCGTCAACGGCGCGGTCGTGGTCGAGGAGGGACGGCTGCTGACGGTGGACGAGGCCGCCGTCTTCGCGGAACTGAGCGAACTGCTTCCGGCCTATATGGCCGAGCACGCCGAACTCGAACGGCTGAACGCCCGCTTCGAGCCGTATTTGCGCGAAATGTACCGCCGCGCGACGATCCAGGACATCGGCATCAACCGCTACCAGGGCGACCTGCCGCTCTGGCCCGGCGCCAACCGGGCAGGGGGCTGAGGCGTGGCCACCTTCCTGCCGGCGCAGGTGATCCGCGCCAAGCGGGACCGCGGCACGCTCGACCCCGGCGACATCAGGCGCTTCGTCGAGGGCATCGGCCAGGGCGCTGTCTCCGAGGGGCAGATCGCCGCCTTTGCCATGAGCGCCTATCTCAACGGCATGACGCGGGAGGAAACGGCCGCCCTGACGCTTGCCATGCGCGATTCCGGCGAGGTGATCGACTGGGCCGGCACCGGCATCGATCCCTCAACCATCATCGACAAGCATTCGAGCGGCGGAACCGGCGACGAGAAGGTGAGCCTGATCCTGGCACCGCTGGTCGCGGCCTGCGGCGTGCACATGCCGATGATTTCGGCACGCGGGCTTGGCCATACCGGCGGGGAGGTCGACCTGATGGAGGCGATCCCCGGCTGCGACATCGCGCCCCCGACCGATCTCTTCCGCCGCGCGGTGGTCTCGGCAGGTGCCGCGATCATCGGCCCGACGCCCCGCCTCGCGCCTGCCGATGCGGCGATCTACTATGTCCGCGACGTCACGGCGACGGTGGAGTCCATCCCGCTCATCACCTCCTCGATCCTGTCGAAGAAGCTTGCCGCCGGCATTTCGGGTCTGGTGATGAGCGTCAATCACGGCTCCGGCGCCTTCATGCCGACCGCGGCCGATGCCGGGGAACTGGCGGAAAGCCTTGTCGATGTCGCCGGCCGCGCCGGCCTTGCGATGGTCACGCTCGTCGTCGACATGGACGAGGTGATGGGCGACGCGATCGGCAGCCGGCTTCAGGTGCTGGAAGCGATCGATTTCCTCGCGGGCCGGCGGCAGGACCGCCGCATGCGCGAACTGGTCCTTGCCCTGTCGAGCGAAATCCTCCTGATGGCGGGCCTTGTCGCCTCGTTCGACATGGCGGTTGCGATGCTGGAGGAGCGGCTTGCCGATGGCTCGGCACTTGCCCGCTTCGGCCGGCTGGTGGCAGCGCTTGGCGGTCCCGGCGATATCGTCGAAAGGCCGGACGCGCATCTGGAGATCGCACCGTTGCGGCTTCCCGTTGCCGCTGACGCGGAGGGTTTCGTCCAGCGGGTCGATGCCTATGCGGTGGGCCTCGCCATGGTCGGGCTCGGCGCCGGTCGCAGGCTGCCGACCGACACGATCGACCACGGGGTCGGGCTGTCAGGCATGGTGCATGTCGGCGACCGCGTCGAGGCCGGCGATCCGCTCTGCATCCTCCACCTGCGCGATCCCGGGCAATTCGACGCCGCGGCAGCGGCGATCCGCACGGCTGTCACCATCGGCCCCGCTGTTCCGCCGGCACGGCCGGTCGTTGGCGGCCGCCTCTCAACATCAGACGGGGAAACCTGACCATGCCCTTTGCCCAGACCCATGCGATCACCGACATCTGCATCCTTGTGAAGGACGCCCAGCGCTCGGCCGACTTCTACATCGACAAGCTCGGCTTCGAGCTCAACCGGCGGGCCGATGGTTTCGCCGAGTTCAACGGCGCGGGGCTGACGCTCGCCTGCTGGGAGATCGCGCATCTCTCGGAGCACACCGGCGTCAACGCCGCGCGGGCGGAGGGGCCGCACAAGG
>CAMPIK010000042.1 GCA_946886325.1 uncultured Shinella sp. | reverse complement strand
CGACGAGCCGACCAATCATCTCGATCTCCCCACCATCGAATGGCTGGAAGGCGAACTCGCCTCGAGCCGCTCGGCCCTCGTCGTCATCTCGCACGACCGGCGTTTCCTCGAAAAGGTCTCGAACGCCACCGTCTGGCTCGACCGCGGCCAGTCGCGCCGGCTTAACCGCGGCTTTGCCCATTTCGAGGCCTGGCGCGACGAGGTGCTGGAGGCCGAGGAACTGGAGCAGCACAAGCTCGGCAAGGCGATCGAGCGCGAGGAACACTGGCTGCGCTACGGCGTGACGGCGAGACGCAAGCGCAACATGCGCCGTCTCGGCGAGCTTCACGACATGCGCTCCCGCCACCGCGGCCACAAGGGACCGCAGGGCTCCGTGCAGGCGACGCTGTCGGACGCGCAGGACTCCGGCAAGCTCGTCATCGAGGCGGAGAAGATCGCCAAGAGCTATGGCGAGCGCGTGATCGTCGCGCCGTTTTCGCTGCGCGTCCACCGCGGCGACTGCATCGGCCTCGTCGGCCCGAACGGCGCCGGCAAGACGACGCTTCTGAAGATGCTGACCGGCGAGCTCGCGCCGGATTCCGGCACGGTGAAGCTCGGCACCAATCTCGAGATCGCCACGCTCGACCAGCGCCGCGAGGACCTGAACCTCGACGACACGCTCGCCCATTACCTGACCGACGGACGCGGCGAGACGCTGCTCGTCAACGGCGAGCAGCGCCATGTCACCGGCTACATGAAGGAATTCCTCTTCCAGCCCGAGCAGGCCCGCACCCCGATCCGCAATCTCTCCGGCGGCGAGCGCGCCCGGCTGATGCTGGCGCGCATCCTGTCGCGCCCGACGAACCTCTTGATCCTCGACGAGCCGACCAACGACCTCGACATCGAGACGCTCGACCTGCTGCAGGAGATCGTGTCCGGCTTCCAGGGCACCGTCATCCTCGTCAGCCACGACCGCGATTTCCTCGACCGCACCGTCACCTCCACCATCGCGCCGGCCAATCCCGCCGCCCCCGACGGCCGCTGGATCGAATATGCCGGCGGCTATTCCGACATGATGACGCAGCGCCGCGGCGCCGAGGAGGAGCGCCGGAAGACGGAAAGGGCCGAGAAGGCGAGGACGCAGGAGGCAACGCCCCAGGCCGAAGCCGGCCAGAAGAACAAGGGAAAACTTTCCTACAAGCAGAAATTCGCGCTGGAGACCCTGCCGAAGGAGATGGCGAAGGCCGAGGCCGAAATCGCGCTGCGGGAAGAAAAAATGGCCGACCCGGCGCTCTTCTCGAAGGACCCCGCCACCTTCAACCGGCTGGCCGCCGAGACCGAAAAGCTGCGCGCAGGCCTTGCCCGCATGGAGGAGGAGTGGCTGGAACTCGAGATGCTGCGCGAGGAACTGGAAGGCTGAGCGGCCTGATGGCGCTGGCCGTCAGCCCGCCGCCATCTCCGCGCTCGCCTCGATGCGCTCCATGTCGTCGTCCGACAGGCCGAAATGGTGGCCGATCTCGTGGATCAGCACATGGGTGATGATATCGCCCAGGGTTTCCTCGTTTTCCGCCCAGTAATCGAGGATCGGGCGGCGATAGAGCGTGATCCGGTTGGGCATCTCGCCGGTCTCGACGGTGAAACGCTCGCTGATGCCGCGCCCCTCGAAAAGGCCGAGCAGGTCGAAGGGCGTCTCCAGCGCCATGTCCTCGAAGACATCGTCGCTCGGAAATTCCGCGATCTCGATGATGAGATTGCCGGTCAGCGACCGGAATTCGTCGGGAAGATGGCCATAGGCTTCCAGCGCCAGCGACTCGAACGTGCTGATCGTCGGCGCGTGGCGGTTCTGCCAATCTTCGCTCTGGTCTATGCGGGCCATGAATTCTCCTTTGCCCATCATATAACGATTTGGCACGGCTTTTTCGAGTAACGAATTCTGCGGACGGCACGGCAGGAATAAATTCATAAAAATCCCTGTTGACTCTTTCGCCCGCCTCTGGAATCCATAAGAACATAAAGAGAACAAATTGAAGGAATGACCGTCATGGCCGACACTGCCGTGAAACGGCAAACCGTGTCCGCGCTGCGCGAAACCATCGGCCGGATCGAAACCCGGACGGCATCAGGCGTGCTTGCGGCCCTGCCGCGCGACGATGCCTTTGCGCCGGCCGGAGAGCGACGCCTGCCTGTGCCGCTGGGCGTGCCCGAGATCGACACCCGCCTCGGCGGCGGCCTGCCGGCCGCGGGCCTTATGGAAATCCGCCACGGCGAAACCCGCGACAGCGGGGTCGCGACCGGATTCCTGCTGGCCCTCTCGTCCCTCTTTCACACGGCGCGACGGGAAAGCGGCATGGCGGGGCCGCCGCTTCTCTGGATCACCCAGGCCGATGCGCTGAAGGAGGCGGGTCATCTCTACGGTCCCGGCCTCGCCCCGTTCGGATTTGGCGCGAGCGACCTGGTTCTCGGCACCGCCCCGAACCTCGCCGACGTGTTGTGGATTGCCGAAACCGCGCTCGCCGGCTCGTTCCTCTCGGGCGTCATCCTGGAAATTCGCGGCAATCCGAAAGGACTTGCCCTTGCCGAAAGCCGGCGTCTGCATGTGCGGGCCCGCGCCGCCGGCGTGCCGCTTCTCATCTTCCGGCAGGCCGGCGCCGAAGAGGCAAGCAGCGCGATCGTCCGCTTCCGCATCGATCCCGCTCCCGCCCGCCAGCGCCCCCTGCCCGACGGCACGCGCCTCGCCGGAAGCCTCGGCAATCCCGTTTTCAGCGTCACGCTCGAAAAGCTGCGCGGCGCCCCTCCCTTCAATCTCCTTCTGGAGTGGAATTCCGATGAAAGCCGTTTCCTCCCCGTCATCGACGACACGCCGTCCCTTGCACCAGCGCATCCTGTCGATCCATTTCCCCTATCTGCCCGCCGACCGCGTGGCCCGGCGGAGATGGGGCCTCTCCTGGCTCTGCCGCGGGCGTCCTGACCATGCGCCTTTCGCCTTCGTCGATACGGTCAACAACACCACCCGTCTCGTCGCCCTCGATCCGAACGCGCGGGCGGGCAGTCTCCGGAAAGGCCAGGGCCTGGCGGAAGCGCGCGCGATCTGTCCGGACCTCGAGGTGTTTCCCTCCGATCCCGATGGCGACCGTGCGCTGCTGGCGCGACTGGCCGACTGGTGCGACCGCTACACGCCCCTCGTCGCGCTGGATGGCGAGGACGGGCTTCTTCTCGACATAACGGGCTGCGCGCATCTCCATGGCGGCGAGGCGGCGCTCCTCGAGGATCTCCTGCTTCGCCTGCGCGGCCTCGGAATGGAGGCCCGCGGCGCCCTGTCGCCGACCGTCGGCCTCTCCTGGGCGGCCGCCCGCCATGGCCTGCCCGCGACGATCCCGGTCTGGGCCGCCGCCGAAATCCTGGCACCTCTGCCGGTCGAGGCCCTGCGCCTGCCGGACGAGACGGCCGAGGTGCTGCGGCGCGTCGGACTGAAGCGGGTGGGCGACCTGCTGGATGCCCCGCGCGCGCCGCTCGCCCATCGCTTCGGCCCCCTGCTGCTGCAACGGCTCGACCAGGCGCTCGGCCGCGAGGACGAGCCGATCTCGCCGCGCCTGCCCGTGCCGGCAGCCGTCTCCGAACGACAACTGCTGGAGCCGGTCCGCGAGGAAGACGCCCTGCTAAGCGTGGTCGGGGAGCTTGCCGGGGACCTGCAGGCACTGCTCGAACGAAAGGAAGAAGGCGGGCGCCTGTTCGAGCTTCGCCTCTTCCGCGTGGACGGGCGCATGTTCCGGCTGAGGGCGCGCTCCTCGCTCCCGCTTCGCGCGGCCGGCAAGGTTGCCGCGCTCTATCGCGATCGTTTCGCCGCCGTCATGGACGATATCGATGCCGGATACGGTTTCGAGATGCTGCGGCTTGCAGCACTCCGCGTTGACCGGTTCGATGCGGTGCAGGAGGATTTTTCCAGCCGGGCGCGGTCCAGCCAGTCGCTTGCCGCCTTCGTCGACCGCGTGGAGGCGCGGCTCGGTGCCGACCATCTTTTCCACCTGCATCTTGCCGAACGCCACAGTCCCGAACAGGCCTGCGATGTCAGGCCGCTGGACGACGTCGCCGCTTTCGCAGCCCTTCCGCCACCGGCCTCACTGCCCTATCCCTGCGACCGGCCCGTCCGGCTGCTGGACCGGGCCGAGCCGCTCGACGTCGTCATGGCGGAGGTCCCGGAAGGCCCGCCGCGCGTCTTCTTCTGGCGAAAGGCCCGCTACCAGATCCGCAGCGCCGAGGGTCCGGAGCGCATCTCGACGGAATGGTGGTCGCAACAGGCGGAAGGAGCCGATGATCGGGACTATTTCCGCGTGGAGGATACGAACGGGCGCCGCTTCTGGCTCTACCGGAAAGGAAGCTACAAGACGGATGATCGGCCGCGCTGGTTCATGCAGGGATTTTTCCCGTGACCGGCGGCCCCGCCTTCTGCGAACTCGGCATCCGCAGCAACTTCTCCTTCCTCGAAGGCGCCGCGAAGCCCGAGGAACTGGTCGCGACAGCAGGAGAGATCGGGCTTTCCGGCATCGGCATCGCCGACCGCAACACGGTCGCCGGCGTGGTCAGGGCCTATTCCATGGCGCGCACGAAAAACGTCGCCTTCCGGCCCGGCGCCCGCCTCTGCTTCTCGGACGGCACGCCTGACGTGCTTGCCTATCCGCGCGACCGGCGCGGCTGGGGCCATCTCTGCCGGCTCATCAGCGCCGGCAACCTGCGCTCGGAGAAGAAGGGCGTCTGCACGCTGCATCTCAGCGATCTCTGCGACTGGCAGGAGGGCCTGCTGCTCGTCGTCATGCCGGAGCGACGCGACGAGGACGCAGGCACGCTGCGCGCCCTGCTCGCCCGGCTGGTCCCGCTTGCCGGCGACCGTCTGCATCTCGGCTTGACCCCACGCTATGACGGGCGCGACCGCTTCGTCTTTGCGACGCTGGCCGGCCTGGCGGTCGAGACGGGCGTGCCCCTCATCGCCACCAACGACGTGCTCTATCACGCCCCGGAGCGCCGCCCGCTCGCCGATGTCGTAACCGCCATCCGGACCCATGTGACGGTTGAGACCGCCGGTTATCGGCTTCAGGCGAATGCCGAACGCCATCTGAAGCCGGCAAGCGAGATGCTGCGCCTGTTTGCGGCCCATCCGCAGGCGATCGCCAATACGGCCGCCTTCTTCGGCCGGCTCCATTTCGACCTCCGGGAGCTCGAACATCATTATCCTGATGAGGCTGATGATGGCGAGACGCCGGCCGAAACGCTCCGCCGCGCCGTCTATGCGGGTGCTTCCAGGCGCTATCCGGCCGGCCTGCCGGAAAAGGTGCAGCGCGCGATCGCCTACGAGCTCACGCTCATCCACAAGAAGCGCTACGAGCCCTATTTCCTGACGGTGCACAAGATCGTCAACTTCGCCCGCAGCGAAGAGATCGGCATCCTCTGCCAGGGCCGGGGCTCGGCCGCCAATTCCTCCGTCTGCTACTGCCTCGGCATCACCGAGGTCGATCCGCAGCGTTTCACCCTGCTGTTCGACCGTTTCCTCTCCGAGGACCGCGACGAGCCGCCGGATATCGACGTCGATTTCGAACATGCCCGGCGCGAGGAGGTGATCCAGTTCATCTACAAGACCTACGGCATCCACCATGCGGGGCTGACGGCCGCCGTCATCAGCTACCGGGCGCGCTCGGCGGGGCGCGAGGTGGCGAAGGCCATGGGCTTTTCCCGCGACGTGCAGGAGGCGCTGGCAAGCTCCATCTGGGGATGGTGGACGGACTCTTTTTCCGACGAACAGGCGAAGGGGGCGGGGCTCGACCGGAAGAACCCGATGACCGAACTGCTGTTGAAGCACGCCGGAGAACTGCTCGAGTTCCCGCGCCATCTCTCGCAGCATGTCGGCGGCTTCGTCATCACCCATGACAGGCTGGACGAGGTCGTGCCGATCATGCCGACGGCCATGCCGGGCCGCTTCATGATCGAATGGGACAAGGACGATCTCGACACACTGAAGATCCTCAAGGTCGATGTGCTGGCGCTCGGCATGCTGACCTGCCTCGCCAAGGCCTTCCGCCTGCTTGAAACCCATTACGGCAAGCAGAAGACGCTGGCGGCGATCTACGAGGAGGAGCGGGAAGACGATCCCGTCTACGACATGATTTGCCGGGCCGACACGCTCGGCGTCTTCCAGGTCGAAAGCCGGGCGCAGATGAGCATGCTGCCGCGCCTCAGGCCGCGCGAATTCTACGATCTCGTCATCGAAGTCGCGATCGTCCGACCGGGACCGATCCAGGGCAACATGGTCCATCCCTATCTGAAACGCCGCGAAGCGAAGAGGAACGGGAATAAGGCGGTGGTCTATCCGAGCCCGGAACTGGAGGCGGTTCTCAAACGCACGCTCGGTGTGCCGCTCTTCCAGGAACAGGCGATGCAGATCGCGATAACGGCCGCCGGTTTTACCCCAAACGAGGCCGACCAGCTTCGCAGGGCGATGGCCACCTTCAAGCGCACCGGCACGATCGGCGAGTTCGAAAAGCGCATGGTGGAAGGCATGGTCGCCAACAACTACGATCGGGATTTTGCGGAGCGCTGCTTCGAGCAGATCAAGGGCTTCGGCGAATACGGCTTTCCCGAAAGCCATGCCGCCTCCTTCGCGCTGCTCGTCTATGCCTCCTCCTGGTTCAAGGCCTATTATCCGGATGTCTTCTGCGCGGCGATCCTCAATTCCCAGCCGATGGGCTTTTACGCCCCGGCGCAGCTCGTGCGCGACGCCCGCGAACACGGCATCGGGGTCCTGCCGGTCGACGTCAATCATTCCGACTGGGATTGCACGCTGGAAGGCGAGGACGTGTTCGATCCGGCGGATATCCCACCCCGCCACGCCTCGATGCGCGGCATCATCCGCACGAAAAAGGCCGTCCGACTCGGCTTCCGGCTGGTCACGGGCCTGCGGGAGACCGAGATCGGCGACTGTCTCGTCGCGCGGCGGGAAGCAGGTTACGCCTCGGTGCGCGACCTCTGGCTGCGCTCCGGCCTGCCGCGATCGGCCGTCGAGCGCCTCGCCGACGCCGATGCCTTCCGCTCGATCGGCCTCGATCGGCGGCGCGCCCTCTGGGAGGCCAAGGCGCTTGACGAGAAGGGTGCTGCCGAACGGCTGCCGCTCTTTGCCCATGCAGGTAGCGGCAGTCTTCAGGCCGAGCCGGTGGTCGACCTTCCTGAAATGCCTGAGGGCGAGCAGGTGGTGAACGATTATCGCTATCTCACCCTGTCGCTGAAGGCCCACCCCGTCTCCTTCATGCGCGACGTCTTTGCGCGGCAGGGCGTGATCCCGAACGCTGCGCTTGCCGATATTTCGGGCGGGCGCCGAGTGACGGTGGCGGGCCTCGTTCTCGTGCGGCAGCGCCCGGGCTCGGCCAAGGGCGTGATCTTCATGACGATCGAGGATGAAACGGGCATCGCCAATGCCATCGTCTGGAACAGTGTGCTCGCCCAATATCGTACCGTCATTCTCGGCGCCCGGCTGGTGAAGATCCGCGGCAAGCTGCAGAACCAGAGCGGCGTCATCCATGTCGTGGTCGAGCATATCGAGGACATGACCGATATGCTCGGCATCCTGAAATCCGAACGCCGCAGCTTCGGCGCCATGAGCCGGGCCGACGAGGTGCTGCATCCGGTCGCGGAGTACCGTTTCGGCGGCCCGCATCGCGACGACGGCAAGCGCGAGGCCCTGGCCGAAATCCGCGATACGGCCCGCATCATGCCGAAAGGACGGAATTTCCATTGAAGCGGCCCGGAAGCGCCGGCAACGACAGAGCGAAAGGATCGCGGAGAACCCCGAGAGCCCGATATCCACGGATTTTGCAATAAAAAGTGATCGTGCGACCCTCTGCCGCTATCGATCTCGCAGGGTCCTTTTTGCGCGGCGAAGTTCTTGAAAACACGATCATTCTTATCATGTTTAGAATGACTCTAAGGAGTTAGGGCAGTGCCAATGTCCCATTTTTTCTTGACAGTGAATGTCGGCTTTTGCTTAATCCCGGAAATTCAGTGCATTGCGCATGGCAGGCAGGACAAATGCTCGTTTGCAGTTGCAACTTCATTAGCGAGAAAGACATCGAGGACACCATCATCGGGCTCCTCGACGAGGACTGTTGGCAGCTCATCGTGCCGGCCAAGGTCTATCATGCGATGGAAAAACGCGGCCGTTGCTGCGGCTGTTTTCCGAACGTCGTCGATATCATCATCCGCACGACCGAACAGTATCACGCCGGCCGCCACTCGACGGACGACGAGATTTTTGATTTCATGACCCGCCTCAAACAATTCCATGAAGAAAACAGGAGAGCGGATTTTGAAAGGCGACAAAAAGGTCATCGAGCAGCTTAACGAAGCGCTCCATCTCGAGCTCGGGGCCGTCAACCAGTACTGGCTCCATTACCGCCTTCTCGAAGACTGGGGCTACACGCTTCTCGCCAAGAAGGAGCGTGCGGAATCGATCGAGGAAATGCAGCATGCCGACAAGCTCGTCGCGCGCATCATCTTCCTCGAAGGCCACCCCAATCTCCAGACGGTCGCGCCTCTGCGCATCGGCCAGAACGTCAAGGAAGTCCTGGAAGCCGATCTCGCCGGCGAATACGACGCCCGCAAGGCCTACAAGAAGTCACGCGACATCTGTCATGACGCCGGTGACTACGTCACCATGAAGCTGTTCGAGGAACTGCTGGCGGACGAGGAAGGCCATATCGACTTCCTCGAAACCCAGCTCGAACTTCTCGGCAAGCTCGGCGAACAGAAATACGGCCAGCTCAACGCCGCCCCGGCCAACGAAGCCGAATAAGGCCCGAAGCAACCACAAGGCAGATACAGCAAATCCCCGGCAATGCCGGGGATTTTCGTTTTTGCGCGCCGTTCAGGCAGCGGAAAAGACGATCGGCTGCGCACCGTCCCAGAGGCAGCTTTTGCCGAACGCCACGAGATTTTCGGCACCCTCGACGATCGTCAGGAAATGATTGCCGGCAAGCTGCCCGGCCTTCGAGGCGAATTGCACCGCGCCGTAGCCGAGCAATATCTCCGTCTCGCTGACACCGCCCGGATAGAGCAGGATCTGCCCCGGCGCCGGATAGCTCGTGGCATTCTCGTAGCCGACGCCGAAATCGAGATCGCCGAGCGGCAGCCAGACCGCCTCGCCGCTCCAGCGCACATGCACGGCACGGCTTTCGAACGGCAGATGGCGGCGAAACGCGGCGCAGGTCTCAGGCGCGGACTGCTCCTCAAAGCGGGCCATGAAGACGAACGGCCCCGCCGTCACGCGCAAATTCGACATCTCTTTCTCCTCCTCGCCGCCGCATCGGCTTTGTTCATCCGGGCGCAGGCGCGTGCCGCAGAACCGCCAGTTGGTCTGTTCCCAAAGGAACACGGTCCGCCCTCTTTTTCAACAATATGAGCGCCGGAACCGGACGGATTGCGCCGCTTCCCGAACCAGCCGGCGCCGTTGCGCCGTTACCAGAGGGGGCCGCCATGGCCGTGACCGCACTGACCATCCATCTGCCCTAGGGCCTTGAGCCCCGGCCGGCCTGACACCCCCATCCCGACAATCCGAGCGCATGACAGGCTGCCCCTTGGCAGCCCGCGCCAGCGCCTGCGCTTTTTTCCAGGAGACAACTTCATGGCAATGATCATGGGCACCAACAGTGCCGAAACCCTGAACGGCAACGATCTCGAAGGCGATATCATCATCGCGCTTGGCGGTGCCGACACCGTCAACGGCGGCATGGGTGCCGACCAGATCGCGGCCGGCGACGATGCGGACACCGTCAACGGCTCCTTCCAGGCAGACTTCATTTTCGGCGACGGCGGCACCGACACGCTGCATGGCGACAGCGGCAGCGACACGATCGATGGCGGCGCCGGCGCTGATATCATCGATGGCGGTTCCGGTCGCGATACCATTCTCGCAAGCGACCTCGCCGAAGCTGCTGGCGACGAAATCGACGGCGGTTCCGGCACGGACATGCTGCATGTCGACTATTCCGGGCACGGCTCTGCGCTGACCATCGCGATCCAGGACTGGATCGCGCCACAGGTGCTGACCGGCAATATCGAAGCGACCAACGTGGAGGCCTTCCGGATCATCGGCACCGATCTTGGCGACACCGTCACAGGCGGCAACTATGCCGACATGTTCATGGGCGGTGACGGCAACGACCGGCTGACCGGCGGCCGCGGCACCGACACGCTCATGGGCGGCGACGGGCTGGACACGCTGCGCGGCGGCTACGGCACCGACTTTCTGATGGGCGAGGACGGCAACGATGCGCTGTTCGGGGACAACGGCGGCGACATCCTTTTCGGCGGCGCTGACAATGACGAGGTCCGCGGCGGCAACGGTTTCGATATCATCAACGGTGACGACGGCGACGATCGTCTCTACGGCGATAACGACAACGATACGCTGAGCGGCGGGCTCGGCAATGACAGCCTCGACGGCGGCACCGGCAACGACCTGCTCAAGGGCGGCGCCGGGAATGACACGCTGCGTTCCGGCGGTGGAAACGACCGTATTCACGATGTCGGCGGCAACAATGTCATCGAGTCCGGTAGCGGCAACGATCGCGTGACGA
>CAMPIK010000041.1 GCA_946886325.1 uncultured Shinella sp. | reverse complement strand
AGATTGCCGAGAAGTTCTTGAGGACGACATCCTTCTTGCGGCCTTGCTCCATCCGAAACTTTGTGACGTTGTCAAAATGGATCATTCTTTGTGCAGCCGGTCGCGATATACATATTCTACTGTAATGCTGATAAACAGGAGAATAAAACTGACTGTCAATAGATATTGCGAGTCAAGAATGCTGTGATAGTCCAGATATGTTGCTTGGCGGACCCACTCGAGACAATGCAGGAAGGGATTCCAGGAAATGATATCAATCACGGCTTGAGGGAGTTCCGACGGGACGAAGAACAATCCCGACGTCATCATGATGGGCAGGCTGGTGAGCCGCCAGAAAGTCAGCCAGACGGGCAGCAGCGTACCGACGACACAATTGAATATGCCGAGGGTCAGCGCAAAGAAGCAGCTTGCTGCCATGGCCTGACCAAATTCGGCATGGTGATAGATAAAGCGCTCGCCGAGATAGTAGGCGATTGCCGAATAGAACACCGTTACGATTGCTGCCCAAAGGAAGATTTCGACAAACAAGGCCGCCAGAATGATGTCCAGGGGGTGCACGACGGGCGAGTCGAGCAAAGTCTTGTTGCGCTTGATCGCCGGGATCGCCTTCGAGGCAATGCCGCGGCACATGCGCAATGTCAGCAGACCGGTCGCCATAAACAGGATCTGGCTGTCGCCGAATACAACGCTGTCGCGCGCATAAGTACGGGCGGCGATGAACATTGCCAGGAAGAGCGCCGGTTCTGCGAATGCCCACATCAACTCGAAGACTTCGCTGCCGAAACGGACCGTGAAGGCCCTGACCGTCAGCGAAGACAGCAGCTTCACATTGTACCGCACCATGTGAAGCGGTGAGCGAACCTGCGCGGGATTGATTGTGCCATTCATGATGCAGTCGCCGGCTCAGACGTTTCGATCAGAGGCGGACCGGACGATCAGGTATCCCATGCTCCAGAAGAATGCGAGACCCACCAGCCATATGAAGGAGTTCGTGGTTCGCGACGGATAGAGGGCCATCGCCGGTTTGACGGGCGTGACGAAGGTCGCGAAATACAAGTCCTGCTTCTGTGCGCTTGCGAGCGCAGCTTCCAGAGCGCCGAGGGATTTCGTATAAACCTCCTGAGCGAATTGCTGTTCCAGCGTCAGCTCCGCATAGCGCTCCATAACGGCCGACAAAGTTTCGCTGCGACCGCCTTTCGACGCCTCTGTCGCTTCGTTTCCAGTCGTCGTGTTGTTTCCGCTGACGCGCGCTCTCTGTTCCTCAAGCTGGGCAACCAGAGCCGATATCTGGCGTTCGATCACGCGGGCAGACGGGGCCTCGTCGCTGACCGTGCCGAGCAGCGCTTTCTGTCTGGTTCGCAGATCGGCCAGTTCGGATTCCATCTTTGCGACGATGGAGGATTCGGACTTTGCAATGGCCTGCGGATCGAGCGACTGCTGCTTGTCGGCTAGGACTCTCAGCTGCTTGCGAACTTCGCGAAGGCGGTCTTCGGAGCGTTGAACCTGACGGTTCGCGAGTTCGATCGACTGGTTTCGAGAGTCTTCGGACAGCTGGTTTACCAGTTTTTCCGAGACTTTCATGACGGCATCGGCAATCGTCGTCGCATCGTCTGCGGTATAGGCGTAGACGGCCAGCGTCGTGATGCCCGTGGTCGAGTTGAAGCTGATACTGATCGTATTCTGCCAGTAGGAATGAAACTCCTCGATCGTCATCGACGGATCGATCTTGTTCATGAAGTCGATGTTGTCTTTGGCATAAAAGGTGCGCAGATCAATCCCGAGGTCTTTCCGGATGTCGCGAACGACCTGCTGCGAGATGATGTAGTCATTGACGATGTAGGAATCGCTGGCTTGCGTGCTTGCACCCACAAGGGCCGTGAGGCCTAGCGACGCGACAGCCGACTGTTGCTGTCCGCGGACGGCAAACTGGGTCTGGACTTCATATTGCGGGCTGGCGATCAGAAAGTAGTAGAGCGCAATCAGTGCTGCGGGTGCGAGCACGAGCGCTGAGAAAGAGATCGAAACCCAGGATTTGCCAAGGCCGGTCTTCTTTGCCTTCTCGCTCGCAAGCGGGATGAAGACCTCTTTGGAATTGTCGTCCCTGTCGTCGGCGTCCGGTAGCGGCTCTTCGATGCCGTCGTCGCGGCGCCGGTCTTCCTCCTGTCGTTGCATCAGGCGCTGCTTTTGAAGCAGTTGCAGGCGCTCCGTGCGGCGGCGTTGACGTTCGGTGGACAGTTCGACGGGTTCGGTGCTCATTTTACTCTGCGATCCGGTGTGCTGGCGCATATAACGTCGGCATGGTTTCGGAAATGTTGATGACTGCGGGAATTGCCCATCAGATTGGACCGGCCCTTATCGAACGCTGCGGTCTTCTGTAGAGATATCGCAACCGGCTGGCCCCGCTCGCTCCGGGACGCCCTGCCAAAGCACCGACCAAATCGACCAGAGACTGCATGAAACTCTTTCGCAAACTGCTTCCGTTCTTGGCAGGTCCCGACGTCCCGTCGGTCGAAGTTCCATCGACTTCAATCTACTTCTCGCGGCTGATGGCCGATCTCATCAGTGATACCAAGGATTTATCGTATCCGATATGGCGCATTGAATCCAATGTTTTTCATATCCATGGCCCGAACCCGTCGACGGTCGTCATGCGCTATTGTTCGCCAGGGTTGCGCGACGACCTTCTCTCGGGCCGCTTTGGCCGCCTTATCCTCTTCCTCGATGACAATTTTTGGGCAATGGATCGGGCAAGCGGCCTCGACAGGTCCTATCGCAGGCGGCTTGCGGCCTATCGCGATGCAACGCTGGTTCCGCTGTTGCGCAAGGCCGAACTCCTTGTGGTTTCGTCGGATGCCATCGCTCAATCGGCTGGTGCCGAGAACGTGGCGCGCGTCGACCCCGTCATGATCCGGCCGGCGGGCGGGCTGCGGCATTTCGAAACAGTCGATGCGCGCCTGTCGGTTGTCTTTCCGGCGACCCGGTCTCACCTCGTCGATCTCGATATGATTGCGGACGAACTGTCGCAGTTCCTGAGGCAGTACCCGACGGCGCACCTGACCACTTTTCTCGGGACGCACGCGCCCAAAGCGTTGCGCCTCCCGAACGCCGATCATCGCAAGCCGCTCGATTGGCAAACCTATGAGGCTGTGCTGGAGAAGGAGCGGTTTCATCTCTCGATCGCGCCCGCCATCGACAGCCTCTTCAACCGCAGCCGTTCGCTGACGCGCATACTGGACAATGCCTATCTCGGTGCGGTGGGGCTTTATACGGATTCGGATCCGTTCCGGTCGGTCGTCGATCATCGAAAGAGCGGCATCCTGGTCCCGCGCGAAGCGGGCGCGTGGTTCGCAGCACTTGAGCAAGCCTATCGCGGTCGCAAAGAGTTGGTGCAGGTCACGGCCGCCGGTCAATCGCTGGCGCAGGATATCGGCGACACCGCCAAGTGGCGAAGGTTCTGGCTTTCGCTGCTGCAGATCGGTTAGCGGTGCGACGAGGACCGCCTCAGCGCTTGAACAGCTTCGGAAGCCTGAACCATCGTTTTGCCGCCGATTTCCCACGGTGCGGGCGATCCGCCACGACGGGCGCATCGCCCGCGTCGGTATTGTCGGCCGCATAAATCTTGACGGCGGTCCTGATCTTCACGCCCGGCTCAAGCGGGCCGAAGGCAAAGGCGGATGCATTGCCGCTCGTCTCGACCAGGAAGATGTTCTTGCCGGGCTTGACCTTCGGGCGGGCACAATGGGCCGGAAAGAGCTGTCCGGTGAAATCGAAATAGATGCGCAACGGCTCGGCCGCGAAGTCGAAGTTCGCGCTTCCGTCCACGTCGAGTTCCATCCAGAACTTGCGCGGCAGGTTTTCGCCGCTGGCAAGCCGATGGATTTGTTTCTTCTTCAGGCTGTCATAGTCGATCCAGCCGGCCGCATCGCTCAAGTCCGGCGTGAGATTGTCGATCGCGATCATTGGCCGCTCAGGGCGAGCCGCGGCCGGGGTCACGAGGAAGAAATGCTCCGGCAGATTGACGTAGCCCTTGCCGTCGCCGGTTATCATCGCCTCGGCGCGTTCCTTCAGGTCTTCGGTCAGTTCGACGTCGAGAAAATTTGCGATCGTCTGGACGGCTTCGAGCTTTCCTTCATCGCTCGCGACGCAGCGCTCGTAGTTCAGCATCAAGACCGGACGTTTGGTCTGGCGGCAGTGCTCGAGGATCTGCGTGTGATAGCGGATCGTGTGTTCGATCACGTCCAGCGGATTGCCGGCGCCGCGTTGAACCCAGCTGTCTGCGATGGCCAGGGCGTTCCGGTGCACGACCACGTAGTAGGGCTTGCGCAGATGTTCCTCGTAGAAGGCGAGGAAATTCGCCGACTTCGGCACCTTGAAGCCCCAGACGCTGCTTTCCCGGTTGCGGGCGCGGATGCGATTGGCGAGCACCTTCGTGTCTTCGGCAAGAAACTGCGGGTCTTCGTGATTGAGGCCGACCTTCTTGCCCATGTCGATGCCGAGCGCGCGGATGATGCCGGCCACCATCGACGTGCCGCCGCGCTCCACGCCCAGGACCACGACGGTCTTCATGGCTTCCGAACGCCGCGGCTTGTTGAGGACGTAGGACGAGGACTTGTTGCCGGTGCCCAGCATCGGCTTGTTGACGGCTGATCGTTTTGAAGGAGGCATGTCCGGCTATTGTGCTGGTGTCAGTCGGTGCAAAAACAGGCGCAAATCCGCGCGATACGGCTGCCTGCGTATAGATTTGCCGATCCGAAATCAACGGATATGTTCGCTGGCCCGAAAGCACCCGGCTGGTTGCCGGTGCAATTCTCCTTGCTTGTGGAGCACATCGCAGGCGGGCGCCCGGAATTAATCTTGCCTGCCGTTCGTTGTGGCCGCGGACAAGCGAACCTGCTAGAGAGCGACCGCTTCGAGAATAGTTTGGGGTTGGTTTTGGCAAAGTCTGTGAAGAGATGGGTGCTGCGCAAGCTTGGATTGGCCAAGCCGCACAAGAGGTTACCCATTCCGCTCGAGTGGGACTGGATGTTTCCTTCGCCTTTCGGCAGTTCTCCGGCGCCTGCCATTGCCCGCTCGGCCACCTGGTTCGTGCCGCAGGCCGGGCGCGGCTCCGGAGGCCACCAGACCATCTTTCGCTTCGTACAGATGCTGGAAGAGCGCGGCATCACCTGCCACATCGTCATTTGCGGCGACCGGCGGTCCGTGCCCGAGGCGCAATTGAAGGAAGAGATTCACGCCTGGTTCCGCCCCCTGAAGGCATCGGTGACGCGGCTGGAAACGGCGCTCTCCGGCGCGCTGCCGCCGTCCGATCTGGCGGTTGCCACGAGCTGGCAGACCGCGCATGTCGTCAATGCATTCGAGGGTGCGCGGCAGAAGCTTTATTTCGTGCAGGATTTCGAGCCGGATTTTTATCCGAAAGGCTCCGAGTCGTCGCTGGCGGAAGCGACCTATGGCTTCGGCTTTGCCGCGGCGACAGCGGGGAACTGGCTGTCGGACACGCTGTCTGCCGCCCATGGCACGCGGGTGTGCCCGTTCGATTTCGCCGTCGACGAGCACGCCTTTCACGAACCGGCGCCTGACCGCGCAAATGGCGTCTTCTTCTACGCGCGGCCGCCGACCGAGCGTCGTGGCTTCGCGCTCGGCGTTGCCGCACTGGCCGAATTGAAGCGCCGCATGCCGGATGTCGAACTGCACTTCGCCGGCTGGAAGATGACGGGCTATACGCTTCCCGTTCCCGTCATCGATCATGGCATCGTGCCGGCCGACGCGCTTCCCGGCCTCTATGCGAAGTGCAAGGCCTCGCTCATTCTCTCCCATACCAATCTGTCGCTGATGCCGCTCGAATCGATGGCCGCCTCCTGTGTCGTCGTCAGCAATGACGGGCCGAACGTGCGCTGGATGCTCAACGAGGACAATTCCGTGCTGAGCGCGACGACGCCGATGGCGCTTGCCGATGCGCTCGAGCGGGTCCTGACCGACGATGCCCTGCATGCCCGGCTCGTCGCATCCGGCCTCAAGGAAGCGCGCGCCCGCGACTGGCAGCGCGAGGGCGACAAGCTTGCGCGGTTCTTCGGTGAGGTCGCAGGGTGGTGATGCGTCTCAAACGGCGGCTGCGGCTGCTGGCGCATGCCCTGCGCGGTCCGGGTCCCGGACCGACTGTCGCCACGGTGACGCCGGCCCGCAACGCGATCCTGGCCGGTGTGCCCGAAGTGCCGGAAGGCACGCCTCTCGTCAGCGCGATCATTCTGAACCGGAACGGCGCGCGCCTGCTTGAGGCCCTTTTTCGCAGCCTGAGCGAGAACGAACCCTACCGGCCGCTGGAAATCATCCTCGTCGATCACGCCTCGACGGACGAGAGCCTCGACGTTGCGCAACGCTGGCAGGATCGGCTCCCGATCAAGGTTCTTGCCCGGACGGAAAACGCGTCCTTCTCCTTCGGCAACAACCGCGCGGTCGAGGAGGCGAGGGGCGAATATGTGCTGCTCCTCAACAACGACATCGTCTTCACCGAGCCGGTCATTGGTCCGATGGTGGCGGCCGCACAGCATTCCGAGGCTCTCGTCGGTCTCGGGCAATATGATCTGCCGACGGAAGAGATGCCGGATGCGCGGGACTGGCATCATATCGGCGTGCGCTGGTTCTGGAACGGCCGCACCCGCTGCCTGATCCCGCGCAACCAGAAGCCGACGGCCTGGGACGCGCTGATCAATACGGCCACCGCGACGATGCCGGCGGTGACGGCCTCGATCATGCTGTGCCGGCGCGACCAGTATGTCCGCCTCGGCGGCCTGCACGAAGGCTATTTCTACGGCTACGAGGATATCGATTTCTGTGCCCGCTTCGCGGCGCTGACCGGACGGCCCGTGCTGTCGCTCAACGGGCGCACGGCCTTTCACGGCGATGGAACCACGCGGACCAAGACCGTGGCCGCCAAGGATCGGCGCGAGAGAAACGGACGCAACACGCGCCTGATGGACAGCCGTCTCGGCTATCCCCTGTGGCGCTGGATGTCGTCGGTCTGGCCAGCGGATGACGGTTCGATCCTCGGCGCACCGCCGGCGATTGCGCTTTCGGCGGAGCTGGCGGCGGGATTTGCGCGCGGTTTCAGCGCACTGGGCTGGCAATCTGGCGTGCTGCCGCGCGGCATGATCCGAGACTTCCTTCCCTATTCAGCCATCCTCGTCTCCGATCCGGCCTTTCGCTTCACATGGCTCGATCGAAGAATGCCCTGGCTCATGGTTGCGGGCGTCTGCGAGGACGCTGCCTATTGGTTGCGGGGCGACGATCTCGCGCGCTTCGACGTCATCTTCTGCCGCCGGTCCGAGGATATTCCCGTTCTGCGCGGGCGAGGGGCCGCGCGCGTCGTCCTGATGCCGGCCGATGACGAGCTGGCGGCTTCCTTGCGAGACGAATTTCTGGCTGCGCGACGTGAAGGCCTGCGGCTTGCCGTCTATGGCCGCGACAGTCGTGACCTCTGCGCAGAGTTCGGTGCCATGGGCGTCACCGCCTGGCGGGCGACGGCGACCGACGATCTCGATGCCGCCGATGCGGTTCTGACGTTTGGCACGGCGCCGCCGGTTGCCTGCAATCGGCCGGTCGTCGCCGTGTCGCGGGACAGGGACCTCGCGGAAATCCTGTCGGAGATCCGGGCACGGGTCGCGGAAGCATCCGCGATGCCGCAGGACCCGCCGTTGCAACCGGCTGGAACTTGAGGCAAGAGGGCGCATCCCTTCGCGAGCGGCAATCTACGCGTGACGAAAGACAGTCGAGACCAGCGCCCATGAAGGCATCCGTCATCATCCCGACCAAGAATGCGGGAGCGATCCTGCGCAAGGTTCTGCCGCGGGTTCTCTCGCAGCAAACCGATTGGCCATTCGAGGTGATCGTGATCGACAGTGGTTCGTCCGATGGGACCGTCGACTATGTCCGCTCGCTGCCTGATGTCACGCTGATCCAGATATCGCCTTCGGAGTTCGGCCACGGACGAACCCGCAATCTCGCCATTTCGCGGGCAAGCGGGGAGTTCTGTGCGCTTCTCACCCACGATGCCCTGCCGGAGAACGACCGCTGGCTGGCGAACCTTGTCGCGCCGCTTGAGGAGGACCCGGAGATCGCCGGCGTCTTCGGCCGGCACATCGCCTATGCCGAACATGGCGCCTACATGACGCGCGATCTGGAGCGGCATTTTCGCGGCTTCGACGACCTGCCGCGGGTCGTCTCCCGCGCGATGGATCCGGAGCGCTACGAGAGCGATCGCGGCTGGCGGCAGATCCTGCATTTCTATTCCGACAACAATTCCTGCCTGAGGCGCAGCGTCTGGGAGACGATTCCCTATCCGGACGTGGAATTTGCCGAGGACCAGATCTGGGCCGACACGATCATCCGGGCCGGCCTCAAGAAGGCCTATGCGAAGGATGCCGCCGTCTATCATTCGCACGACTACGACGCCTTCGACCAGTTCCGCCGCGCCTTCGACGAGTCGCTCTCCTTCCTCGTGCTCTTCGGCTACAAGCTCGGTTTCCGCTCGTTCCGCAAGGCGATCGCTGCCTGCTATCGAATGGCCAAAAGGGACTGGATCTGGGGGCGGCAGAACGGCGTGCCGGTTCGCGAGCGGCTGCACCGCATGGCACAGGACGTGGCCCTCGTTGCCGGCCATTCGCTGGGCTCGGTCGGCAACAGCATGCCGAAATGGCTGCGGGAGCGCCTGTCGCGCGACAAGCGTCTCTTCCGTCAGCTATCGCGCTGAAACTCCGGCCGCCGGCCAAGGCAGGCAATTCCCGAAGACGTCAGCGGCGTGCGGCTCGGTCCGTCAGTGGCCCCAGCCGATGAAATGCGGATTGGCGAAGTCGCTGTCGTCGGCCTGCTTGGTCTTGCCGTAGACGAAGGCGGAGCCGTCGGTCCTGGTGACACGGCCGCCGGCTGCCCGGAGCACGGCGTCGCCTGCCGCCGTATCCCACTCCATCGTCCGGCCGAAACGGGGGTAGACGTCGGCGACGCCTTCTGCCAACAGGCAGAATTTCAGCGAGGAACCGACCGACGTATAGTCTGTGATGCCGTTTTCCTCGAGGAAGGCGACCGTCTCAGGGCTGTTGTGCGAGCGGCTGGCAACCGCCGTCAGCGCCTCGCCCCTGGCGCGGCAGCCGATCGGCTGGCGACCGGTGACGTTGAAATCGGCATCGACGTCGAACTTGCAGGCCTTGCCGTCTGCGGCCGCATAGGCGACGCCGCGGGCCGGGGCATAGACGATGCCGGCAACCGGTATGCCCTCTTCGATCAGCGCTATGTTGACCGTGAAATCGTTGCGACGGTTGATGAATTCCTTCGTGCCGTCGAGCGGGTCGACGAGAAAGAACGACTTGCCCGAGATATCAGGGATGCGGCCGGCCGCGACCGACTCCTCGGCGACGACAGGGATATCCGGGAAGGCTGCGGCCAGTTCGGCGAGGATGATCGCCTCGGCGCGTTCGTCGGCCTCGGTCACCGGCGACTGGTCGTCCTTGAAGCTGACATTCGGGCCGGCATTGTAGACGTCAAGAATGGCCTTGCCGGCTTCAAGCGCGGCTTTTTCCAGAATGTCGAGCATGGTCTGTTCTCTGTCTTCGGGCCGCAGTGAAGCGGCCGCCGTTTGGCATAGAGGAAGGCGAAGGGCGCGGAGCGTCTGTCCGCGCCCTTCGGATCAGTCACCGTTCAGGAAGGTCTCGATCTGGATCGCCAGTTCGACCGGCTCATGGCCGATCGTGTGGAGATGCACTTCCGGATTTTCCGGCGCCTCGTAGGGCGAGCTGATGCCGGTGAAGTTCTCGATCTCGCCGGCCTGCGCCTTCTTGTAGAGGCCCTTCGGGTCGCGGCGTGCGCATTCGTCGAGCGGCGTGTCGACGAAGACCTCGACGAATTCGCCCGGCGCGAAGAGATCGCGCGCCATCTGCCGTTCCGAGCGGTAGGGCGAAATGAAGGAGACGATCACGATCAGGCCGGCTTCCGTCATCAGCTTGGCAACTTCCGCGACGCGGCGGATGTTCTCGACGCGGTCTTCCGGCGTGAAGCCGAGGTCACGGTTGAGGCCGTGGCGGATGTTGTCGCCGTCGAGCATGAACGTGTGCTTGCCCTTGGCATGCAGCAGCTTCTCGACCGTGTTGGCGATGGTGGACTTGCCGGAGCCCGAATAGCCGGTGAACCAGAGCACCGACGGCTTCTGGTGCTTCAGCTCGGCGCGCGCGTCCTTGTTGATATCAAGCGCCTGCCAGTGCACGTTCTGTGCGCGGCGGAGCGGATGGTCGATCATGCCGGCGCCGACCGTCTGGTTGGTGAACCGGTCGATCAGCACGAAGTTGCCGGTGACGCGGTTGTCCTTGTAGGTGTCGAAGGCGATCGGCGACTGGGTCGAGATGTTGCAGACGCCCACCTCGTTCATGTGCAGCGACTTGGCGGCTTCATGGGCGAAGGTGTTGATGTCGATATGGTGCTTCAGCGAGGTGATCGTCGCGCTGACGCTGTCGACCTCGGTGCGCAGGATATAGCTGCGGCCGGGCATCATCGCATCGTGGTGGAACCAGATGACATGCGCCATGAACTGGTCGGCGACATGCGGGCGATCGCTCGGCGCAAC
>CAMPIK010000040.1 GCA_946886325.1 uncultured Shinella sp. | reverse complement strand
CCGCTGCTGCTCGCCCGCGAAGGCCTGACCGTGATCTCGCGCAAGCGCGTGGACGGCGCGCGGCTGCTCGTCAGGGAAGGCTGCGATCTCATCATCATGGACGACGGCTTCCAGAGCGCGCGGCTCGCCTTCGACTACGCGCTGGTGGTGATCGACGGCGGACGCGGCCTCGGCAACGGCCATGTCGTGCCGGGCGGCCCGGTCCGTGCGCCGCTCGCCGAGCAGATGCGCCATGCCTCCGCGCTGATGACGATCGGGGAGGGGGATGCGGCCGACAGGCTCGTCCGCCGCGCCGCGCGTGCCGGAAAGCCGGTGCATACCGCGAAGCTCGTGACGATCGGGGCGGGTGACCTCGACGGTCAGGTGGTCATGGCCTGGTCGGGCATCGCCGACAACGAGAAATTCTTCCGCACCGTCACCGACACCGGCGCCCATCTCTATGTGACAAAGGGTTTCGCCGACCATCACCATCTCTCGGAGGACGAGGTCGCCGACATCCTCGATCATGCCGATGCGCTCGGCTACCGGATCCTGACGACGGCGAAGGACAGCGTGCGCCTGACCGGCGGTCCCGGCCGTTCGCAGGAACTGAAGGACAAGAGCCGCGTGATCGAGGTCGAAATCCGCTTCGATGACCCTAAGGCGCCGGACAAGATCATCGACGCCGCCATCGCCTCGGCGCGCAAACGCAAGCTGCACAAGCTCGCGACGGGGTGAGCCGTTTCCAGCCGAAGCGGACCCGCTTCGAAGTGGGAGACTGCGGCAAGACGATTGCGGGCAGAGGGGCCGGCGGTCAGCGCCTCTGGTTCGGAAGCTGGCCGGCGCGTTTTTCGGCCTCCAGCGAGGCGCTGGCGTCGAGGTAGCCTTCCTGCCGCGCGACGCTCCAGTAGCGCAATTCGTCGATCGGCACGGTCTCGCCGGTGACGGCGCAGGTGATGTGCGACCCCGGCATCAGGATCTGGAAATCGCCGTCGAGATAGCGGATCTTCGCCTCGCGGCTTCCATGTCCCTCGAACCGGTTCATTCTCATCGTCTCCCGAGGCGCTCCGATCGGGCGCATGTGTCATCAAACGGTCATCCGTGCCATATCGCGGCGGCGCTCGGATTTCCAGTTTTTTCAGCTTCGGCCGAAAAGCCGCTCGATATCGTTGAGCTTCAGTTCGATGAAGGTCGGCCGTCCGTGATTGCACTGGCCGGAGCCCGGCGTCGCCTCCATCTGGCGCAGCAGCGCGTTCATTTCCTCGGGCCGCATGCGCCGGCCGGAGCGCACCGACCCGTGGCAGGCCATGGTCGCGGCGAGATATTCGAGCCGTCCCTTGAGACCGTCGGCCGTGTCCCATTCGGCGAGTTCGTCGGCCAGTTGGCGCACGAGCCCTGCCGCATCCATCTCGCCCAGCATCGACGGCGTCTCCCTGATGGCGATGGCGCCCGGGCCGAAGCGCTCCAGCCCGAGGCCGAGCCGGGCGAAGTCCTCCGCATGGGCGGCAAGCCGGTCGCAGTCCTCTTCCGGCAGGTCGACGATTTCAGGGATCAGCAGCGCCTGCGCCGGCACGGGGCGCGAATGCAGCGCCTGCCGCATCGCCTCGAAGACAAGCCGTTCATGGGCCGCATGCTGGTCGACGATGACGATGCCGTCATCCGTCTGGGCGACGATATAGTTGGCATGAACCTGCGCGCGGGCGGCACCGAGCGGATGCGAGACCGCTACCTCCTCGGACGACGTGCCAGCGCCCTTCTCTGGGCCTGTCTCCGCGACATGGGCGCGCGCCGAAGGGGCGGCAAAGCCCTCGAAGCCCGCCTGCCGCTCTTCGGCAAATCCCGTCATGGCCTGACCTGATGTCAGCGGGCGATAGGGCGAGGAGGCCTGAGTCCAGGGCGAGGCGGGCCGCGGCTCGGGCCGGAACGCATGCATCAGGCCGGATGTGCCTGTGGTCGCCCCCCGGTCGCCCTCGCGCGCCAGCGCCTGGCGGATCGCGCCGATGATCAGGCCGCGCACGAGGCCCGGATCGCGAAAGCGCACGTCGGACTTCGCCGGATGCACGTTCACGTCGACGAGTTCCGGATCAACGGTCACGGACAGCACCGCGACCGGATAGCGGCCGTGCGGAATGGTTTCCTGATAGGCGGCCCGGAGCGCCGACCAGACGAGCTTGTCCTGGATCGGGCGGCCGTTGACGAAGGCGAACTGGTGCAGGCTGTTGCCGCGGTTGAAGGTCGGCAGGCCGGCAAAACCCGAAAGCGCGACGCCTTCGCGCTCCGCATCGATCTCGATCGCGTTGTCGCGGAAGTCCCGGCCGAGAACCTGGGCGATGCGCGCCAGCCGGTCGTCGCCGGTCGCGGGAAACTCGAGCGTCGAGCGGTCGGAGCCCGACAGGACGAAGCGGATGCCGGGAAAGGCGATCGCCATGCGCCGCACCGTTTCCGCAATGGCGGCGGCCTCCGCCTTCTCGCTCTTCATGAATTTCAGCCGCGCCGGCGTTGCGAAGAAGAGGTCGCGGACCTCGACGACCGTGCCGCGATTGGCCGCCGCCGGCCGGACCGCGCCCGCCTTGCCGCCGGCAATGGTGATCTCGGCGCCCGAATCCGCCTCCGCGGTCCGGCTCTGGATCGAAAGCCGCGCGACCGAACCGATCGAGGGCAGCGCCTCGCCGCGGAAACCGAGCGTGCGGATGTCGAGCAGGTCGCCCTCGAGTTTCGAGGTACAGTGGCGGCGGATCGCCAGCTCCAGGTCGGCGGGCGACATGCCGCAGCCATTGTCGGTGACGCGCAGCAGGGTCTTGCCGCCGCCGGCCGTCGCGATCTCGATGCGCGTCGCGCCCGCGTCGATGGCGTTTTCGATCAGTTCCTTGGCAGCACTGGCCGGCCGTTCGATGACCTCGCCGGCGGCGATCTGGTTGATGAGCGTTTCGGAGAGCTGTCGGATGGTCATTGCATCATTTTCGTGGATTCGCCGGTCGCTGGCCAGCGGCAATTGTCGGCGATACCCAGCTTCCGCGACGCCGAAGTGCACCGGCTACTTAATCAGCCTTTAATAAAATGCTGCGAACCTTGGCCACTGGCTCGCATGACGGCGGGTCGCCCGGATACCCCCGGTTGGACAACACTGGCGTCGCTGGTCGCCAGAGTATTGATGTCCAAGGCATCGCTGCGGTGCTTATCAGCATGTTCAGTCAGAATACCATGCGATACGGGGACCGCAGAGATGAACGATGTAGCGCCATTCGGCGCGGACATCCAAACGGAAATGATGGAAGCCGCGTGCGATATCCTTGCCGCCGCGGTGTTTGTCTACGATCGTTCGGATACGCTCGTCTTCGCCAGCCGGCAGGCGCTGCGCTTCTATCCGATCCGCCCCGAGGTGCTGAAACCCGGCACGCGCCTTCGCGATGTGCTCGGCGCGATCTTCGATGCCGGCATCCGCTATGGAATCCCGGCGGAGCAGAAGCACAAGACGGTCAACCGCGAGGAATGGATTTCCGCCCGCATCTCCGCCCATTGGCGCGAGCAGCACGATATGGTCGAGCGGCTCGGCCGCGACCGCTGGGTGCATTTCCGCAAGCGCCGGCTGCCGAACGGCTACAACATCTCGACGCTCACCGACGTTTCGGAACTGAAGAAGCAGGAGCAGCAGTGGCGCTCCGACCTCGAGCGCGTGGCGCTGACGGAAGAGGTGCTGGATACCCTGCCGAACCCTGTTGTCATCAAGGACATCAACCTCGCCTGCGTCGCCGTCAACCAGGCCTTCCGGTCGATCTATGCGGCGAGCAGCGAGAGCGTGCTCGGACGCACCGTCTGGGATCTCGTCGACCCTGAAAATGCCGAGCGCATCGAGGCGAGCGATCGCGTCGTGCTTGAAACCGGCGAGCCGGTCTCGATCCAGGAGCATATCGTGCGCTCCGACGGCACCGATCTCTTCGTGCTGACGCGCAAATACCGCGTCGGCACGCCCGGCCGCTACATGCTGGTCACCTCCATGGAGGATGTCACCGAAATCGCCGTTCCCGATGGCGCTTCCTCGAGCACCCTGAAAATCCGGTCGCTGGAAAGCTTCGTGCAGACGGAGAACTGTTTCGATCCGCTGCGCGAGGTGGAAAAGCGCCTGCTGCTCCAGCAATTGCGCAGCGAGGACATGGACCATATCGCCGGATGCCGCGTGCTGCTGGCGACCGCCGCACCGCGCGTCGAATCCGTGCTTCTGGAGGAATTGCGCAACCACGGCGCCGACTCCTGCGCCGTGCGCGATCCCATCGAGTTTCGCGCCTTCCTTGCGGCGATCGAAGCCAAGGCGATCACGATCGACCTCGTCCTGATCGACGTGAACTTCGCCGACCGCGAGGTGCTGGCGCTTGAGTGCGGCGACACGCCGGTCCGGTTCTTGTCGCCGCAGGGCAGCAGCGCCGACGTGCTGCAGGCGCTGTCGGCCGGCCACCCGCCGGCTCTCTCCGACGACGAACCGTCCGACGCCTATCTCGATCCGGGCGGCATGGCCGACGACTGGTACATCGCGACCGATATCGAGGAGATGCCGCAGGCGGCGGTCGGCGATATCGAGGTGCTGGTCGCCGAGGACAACCAGATCAACCAGTTCGTCTTCTCGCAGATCCTCGAAAGCCTGGGCGTTTCCCACCGCATCGCCGAGAACGGCGAGGAGGCCGTCGCCCTCTGGCGCAAGCATCAGCCGAAGCTCGTGCTGATGGACATCGCCATGCCGCTGAAGAACGGGCTGGACGCGACCCTGGAGATCCGGGAACTGGAGAAACTGACGGGAACGCGCACGCCGATCGTTGCGGTCACGGCCCAGGCGCTGAATGTCGATATGCAGAATTGCATGGATGCGGGCATGGACGACTACATCACCAAACCCGTCAGCCCCGACATGATCGAGGCCACCTATCGCCGCTACGTATTGGAAACGATGAAGAAATCCGTTGCCTGATTGATGATTTCGACTGTCAACTCCCCACATTTGGGGAGGGATACTGGGAGGAGTAACAGTCATTTGCTATGCATTTGTTAATTGCCAAAGGGCAAAGTGGAAACGTTATCGGAGGTCGAGGCCGCAATCGGGAACCCGCAAATGACGTCTGCTGAGAAACCGGCGCTGGAAGTTTCCCAGAACGACCTGCATGCGATGGCTTACACCGACGCATTGACGGGACTCGGCAATGCCAATCGTTTGCGCGACAAGGTGCGGCAGCTTGCGGCCGAACGTGCCGAAGACCCGGCGCCGTTTGCCGTCGGCATCGCTAATCTCGACGGTTTCAAACCCATCAACGATCTTTTCGGCCCCCAGGCCGGTGACGAAATCCTCTGCCAGGTCGCCCATCGCCTGCGCGCCTGCATCCCCGACGGCGCCACCGTGACGCGCCACGGCGGCGACGAGTTCGCCTTCGTGCTGCCGCTCGTCTTCGAGCGCAAGGGTGCGGAAAAGGTCGGCCAGATGCTGAAGGAGGTGCTCTCGGCGCCCTTCGATCTCGGCGACCGCAACGTGCGTCTCTCCGCATCCTTCGGCATGGCGATCTACCCCTTTGCCGGCGAGGACTTCGGCGACATTCTGAAGAGTGCGGATACGGCGCTCTATCGCTCCAAGCGGCGCGGCCGCGGCCAGATCACCGTCTATTCGCAGGAAATCGCCCAGGAGATGAAGCGGGCGACCCAGCTCGAACAGGCGCTTCGCACGGCGATCATCGCCAACGAGGTGGATGTGCATTTCCAGCCGATCGTCGATCTGCGCAACGACACCGTCGTCGGCTTCGAGGCATTGGCGCGCTGGTGCGACGCCGATCTCGGCTATGTCTCGCCGGCCGTCTTCGTGCCGCTCGCCGAAGAACGCGGTTTCATCGATGCGCTGTCGGATACGCTTTTGCGCAAGGCGGCCGAAGCGGCGCTGTCCTGGCCGAAGGAACTCTTCCTGTCCTTCAATCTCTCCTCCGCCCAGTTGATGGACCCGAAGACCAGCCTCAACACGCTCGCCATCCTGAACCGCGTCGGTCTCGACCCGCGGCGCTTGGAACTGGAAATCACCGAAACCGCCGTCATGACCGATGCGGATACGGCGCAGAAGATCGTCGCCGAACTGCGCGGCGCCGGCGTGCGCATCTCGCTCGACGATTTCGGCACCGGCCAGTCGAGCCTCGGCCGCCTCAGGGACTTCACCTTCGACAAGGTCAAGATCGACCGCGCCTTCGTCTCGCGCATTTCCGAGGATCGCGCCTCCGAACATATCATCAAGGCGATCGTCGCCATGTGCGATGGCCTCGACCTCGAAGTGGTCGCGGAAGGCATCGAGGATTTCTCCGAGGCCCTGAAGCTGAAAGCGCTCGGCTGCGGCATGGGGCAGGGGTACTTCTACGGCAAGCCGGCCGATTCCGTCGCCACGATGCGCTACCTTGCCGACAAGTATGTGCGGGTCGATACCGCCGTCTCCGCCTGATCCCGCCCGGATCGCTGTGCGAAAACAGGGCACTTCGCTAAAATTGTCATGAACGCCTTAGACGGGCGGCAATGCCTCTTCGCTATGATCTCCCGATAAGAGAAAACAGGTGGGGAGCATACCGATGTTGGAAACCCGCAAGATGCGAAAGGAACGGGCGTCGGCGCGTTCGAAGGTTCGCATGTACGGAATGATCAGCGCGCTGCATCAGAAGAGCCGCGGCCGCATCGTCGATCTGTCGCGCGTCGGTCTCGCGCTCGATCTCGAAACGCCGATCCGCGTCATGCCCGGCCAGGTCGTCGATATCGAAAGCGACGAACTGGGCCAGATCAGCGGCACCGTGCGCTGGCACGCCAATGGCCGAATCGGCATCGAGTACAAGCTCAACACCAAGGCGCTGGCGCAGGTCTCGTCCTATTTCCGCTTCTTCCACCGCGAGGTCACGCCGGTGCTCCGAGGCTGACGGCCTCTCCGCCTTCGCCGAGCAGCCAGTCGCGCACGCGCCGTGCATGGCTGTTGAGCTCGCGTGAGCGCGGCCAGACCACATAGAAGGCGAAGCCCGTGTCCAGCACATGGCCGCCGACGGGCACCAGCGCGCCGGAGGCGACCTGCCCTTCGATCAGGTGCTGCCAGCCGAGCGCGATACCTTCGCCGGACAGCACCGCCTGGATCACCAGAACATAGTCGTTGATCGCGAGCCGCCGGGATTGCGGCGGGTAGCGCAGGCCGGCGCTCGCGAACCATTCCGGCCAGTCGCAGGCCTTGCGCACCGGCTCTTCCAGATGAATGAGCGGCAGCCGCAACAGGTCCGCCGGTGTGGCCGGCAATCCGTGACGCTCGATGAAGGCCTGGCTTGCCACCGCATTGATGATTTCGGGGGCAAGCGGTGCCGCATGGTAGCGCGGCCAGAGCGCCGGATCGCCGCCGCGAATGCCGAGCTGGATCGGCTCGTCGTCGAAATCGATGTCACGCACGCTCGTCTGGATGCGAAGGTCGATATCCGGCAGGTCGGCGCGCAGGCGGTTCAGCCGCGGCAGCATCCACATCGAGGTAAAGGCGGTGGAGGCGGCGAGCGTCACATTGACCTCGCGCCCCTTGGCGCGGATGTCCTCCGCCGATTTCTGGATGCGGGCAAGGCCGATCGACACGTCGAGATGCAGCCGCTCGCCGGCATCCGTCAGCGACACCGCCCGGTGCATGCGATGGAAGAGCGGCACGCCGAGCTGTTCCTCCAGCCCGCGAATGGCGTAGGATACCGCCGCCTGGCTCATGCCGAGCTCTTCGGCCGCGCGGGTAAAGTTCTGGTGCCGCCCGGCAACCTCGAAGACGATGAGGCTGGAGGCGGAGGGGATGAGGCGGCGCAGCGTTTCCATAAGGTGACCTTATGCGAAGACACAGTTTTTTGCAGCATCACAAGCGGCTTTTTCTTCTCTAGCATCGCCATGATTTATGAGGAGGCACGACGATGGACACTGTGGCTGACGGCACTGCGGCAACGAGGCGGACGCGCGGCTCGCGGCCGGCGCGGCGGGACAATTCGGCAAAGATCGTCGGCGTGCCCTATATCCGGCGCAACATCCCGACCTATGACGTGCTCTCCGAGGAAAACCTCCTGAAGATCGAGCACACTGCCGACCGCATCCTGGCCGAGGTCGGCATCGAGTTCCGCGACGATCCGGTCGCGCTCGATCACTGGAAGCGTGCCGGCGCGAAGGTGGAGGGTCTGCTCGTGCGCTTCGAACCCGGCATGCTGCGCGAGGTCGTCTCCTCGGCGCCGGCCGAGTTCACGCAATATGCCCGCAATCCCGCCAACAACGTCCAGATCGGCGGCAAGAACGTTGTCTTCGCGCCGGCCTATGGCTCGCCCTTCGTGATGGACCTCGACAAGGGCCGCCGCTACGGCACGCTGGAGGATTTCAGGAACTTCATCAAGCTTGCCCAGTCGAGCCCCTGGCTGCACCATTCCGGCGGCACGATCTGCGAGCCGGTCGACATCCCCGTCAACAAGCGCCACCTCGACATGGTCTACAGCCACATGAAATATTCCGATCGCGCCTTCATGGGCTCGATCACCGCGGAGGAGCGTGCGGAGGATTCGATCGACATGGCGCGCCTGCTGTTCGGCGCCGATTTCGTCGACAAGAACTGCGTCATTCTCGGCAACGTCAACGTCAACTCGCCGCTCGTCTGGGACGGCACCATGACGACGTCGCTGCGCGCCTATGCCCGCGCCAACCAGGCCGCCGTCATCGTGCCCTTCATCCTCGGCGGCGCCATGGGGCCGGTGACGAATGCCGGCGCCATCGCCCAGGCCTTTGCCGAAACGCTCGCCGGCTGCGCGCTGACGCAACTGGAGCGCAAGGGCGCGCCGGTCATCTTCGGCAACTTCCTCTCCTCCATGTCGCTGCGCTCGGGTTCGCCCACCTTCGGCACGCCGGAGCCGGCCATCGGCTCGATGGTCATCGGCCAGCTCGCCCGCCGCCTGAACCTGCCGCTCCGATGCGCCGGCAACTTCTCCAACTCCAAGCTGCCGGACGCACAGGCGATGCAGGAAGGCATGATGTCGATGATGTCGGCGGTGCATTGCGGCGCCAATTTCGTGCTGCATTCCGCAGGCTTCCTCGACGGCCTTCTCGCCATGTCCTACGAGAAGTTCGTCATGGACGCCGACCTCTGCGGCGCGCTGCATTCCTATCTCGCGGGCGTCGTCGTCGACGACAACACGCTCGCCATGGACGCCTTCCTGCAGGTCGGCCCCGGCAGCCACTTCCTCGGCTGCGACCACACGATGCGCAACTACCAGACGGCCTTCTGGGACTCGACGCTCTCCGACAACGAGCCCTTCGAGAAATGGAGCGAGGAGGGCGGCTCGACGGACATGGCGACGCGGGCCAATCGCCAGTGGAAGAAGACGCTTGCCGAATACGAAGCGCCGCCGCTGGATGTCGCCATCGACGAGGCGCTCTGCGACTATGTGGACCGCAAGAAGGCGGCGATGGCCGACGCCTGGTACTGACATCCTCCCAAGGACGCCTGAATGACGCTCTCGAAAGACCCGCTGCTCCAGCCCTACCGGCTGAAGCACCTGACGCTGAAGAACCGGATCATGTCGACCTCGCATGAGCCGGCCTATTCCGAAGACGGCATGCCGAAGGACCGCTACCGGCTCTATCACCTGGAAAAGGCCAAGGGCGGCATGGCGCTGACCATGACGGCGGGCTCGGCCATCGTGTCGGAGGATTCGCCGCCCGCCTTCGGCAATCTCTACGCCTATTCCGACGAGATCGTGCCCTGGCTGAAGAAGATCGCCGACGACTGTCACGAGCATGACTGCAAGGTGATGATCCAGCTCACCCATCTCGGCCGCCGCACCGGCTGGAACAAGGGCGACTGGCTGCCGGTGCTGTCGGCCTCGTCCGTGCGCGAACCCGCCCACCGCGCCTTCCCCAAGGAGATCGAGGACTGGGACATCGAACGCATCGTCGGCGACTATGCGGCGGCGGCGCAACGCATGCAGGCGGCCGGCCTCGATGGTATCGAGTTCGAGGCCTACGGCCACCTGATGGACGGCTTCTGGTCGCCCGCCACCAACCGGCGCGAGGACGAATATGGCGGCTCGCTGGAAAACCGCCTGCGTTTCTCCGACATGGTGCTGGATGCCGTGCGCAAGGCGGTCGGTCCGGATTTCGTCGTTGGCATCCGCATGGTGGCGGACGAGGACTGGGACATCGGCCTGTCGAAGCAGGAGGGCATCGAGATCGCCCGGCGCCTTGCCGGCTCCGGCAAGGTGGATTTCCTCAATATCATCAAGGGCCATATCGACCACGACGCGCATCTGAACAACGTCATCCCGATCCAGGGCATGGCGGCCTCACCGCATCTGGATTTTGCCGGCGAGGTGCGGGCAGCAACGAAATTCCCGGTCTTTCACGCCGCCCGCATCGCGGATGTCGCGACGGCGCGCCATGCGATCGCCGAGGGCAAGCTCGACATGGTCGGCATGACGCGCGCCCATATCGCCGATCCGCATATCGTCAGGAAGATCGAGGAGGGCAGGGAGGCGCAGATCCGCCCCTGCGTCGGCGCAACCTACTGTCTCGACCGCATCTACGAGGGCGGCGGTGCGCTCTGTATTCACAATGCCGCGACCGGCCGGGAGGCGACGATCCCGCATGTCATCTCGAAGAC
>CAMPIK010000039.1 GCA_946886325.1 uncultured Shinella sp. | reverse complement strand
GCCGATCTCCGCCGCCCTGGCGACGACGTTTTCCGGATCGACCGCCGGCAGGCCCGCCGGCGCCGCGTCAACGGCCTGCAGAAGCACGGCCTGACCGGAAGCGCTGGCCGACTTGGCGAAGGTGACGTCGAATTTGAAAGGCATGGCTTACTCCGGAGGCTGAGGCGGGACATGGTCTGTGCCGGATCACCGGAAGCGGCAATGCGATGGGGCACCTGGCGAGAAACTCAACAATTCCTTGTCGGTTTTACGGCGCTTGGCAAGTCGCAGACCACCGTTTAGAAACGGCTAACCACGTTTGTTCGTCATAAATTTTTCATAACGGTCGAGAATTCAAGCTCTGGTGCAAGGCTCGCGAGACCTTATATGCGGAAGGTCCGCCGGCCAAGCGAAGCGAGAATCGCTGTCGAACCCAGAACCAGCGTCCGGCGTCCATGCGCCGGACCGAGCAAAGAAAGCGCAGGTCGAAGGCCGAGATGAAACTGATTGAACGCTACATATTCCGGCGTGCGTCGATCATGTTCTTCGCCACCCTGCTGCCGCTTCTCGGCATCGTCTGGGTGACGCAGGCGCTGAACAGCGTCAATCTCGTCACCGACAGCGGCCAGTCGATCACCGCCTTCCTGAAGCTCGCGACGCTCATCCTGCCCTCCGTCGTGCCGATCATCCTGCCCTTCGCCTTCGTCATCGCGGTGGCGCAGACGTTGACGGTGATGAACTCCGATTCGGAACTGACGGTGCTGAATGCCGCCGGAAGCTCGCGCATGACGATCATTCGCCCGGTGATGATCCTCGGCGCCTTCCTCAGCGTCACCTCCTTTGCCGTCGACAATTTCGTCGAGCCCTATTCGCGCATGGCCGTGCGCCAGATGATCGCGACCGCCCATGCCGACATGCTGTCCTCGGTCGTGCAGGAAAACACCTTCCGCAAGATCACCGACGGCCTCTACGTGCAGATCAACGAGCGCCGCAGCGGCGGCGTGCTGCACGGGCTCTTCGTTGCCGATTCGCGCGATCCGAAGTTCGAGCTCGTCTATTATGCCCGCGAGGGCGCGGTGGACGAAAACACCTCGGCGCTGGTGATGAAGGACGGCGAGGTGCACCGGAAGGTGCCGGATGGCAACGTCTCGGTCATCAAGTTCGATTCCTATGCCTTCGACCTCGCCGACCTGACGCAGCGCGTCGGCGAATCGAACATCCGCGCCAAGGACCGCGACCTGCCGTTCCTGCTCGACCCTGACCGGACCGACCCGCAATACAAGCGCAATCCGATGGCCTTCGATGCGGAACTGCATCGCCGCTTCACCGAATGGATATTTCCGGCCCTCTTCGGGCTGATCGCGCTCGTCGTCAGCGGGGACGCGCGCTCGCATCGCGAGGCGCGCCTTCATCCCATGGTGACGTCGCTGCTGATCGCGCTCTTCATCCGCTGGGCGACCTTCTATGCCGGCAACAGCGCGGAGGAATCGCGCTATTTCGTGCCGGTCATGTACCTGATCCCGATCGTCACCGCGGTGCTCAGCATCCGCTATCTCGGCCGCAACAAGAGCCTCGCGATCCCGCTCACGGCCGGCGAGCGCATGGCGGACCTGCGCGACAGGATCGCGGCACGGTTTACCGGCCGCAACGGCGCAGCACCCACCGGCGGCGGAGGACCGGCATGATCCCCACCCTCGGCTTCTACTTCTTCCGCCGCTATGCGATCACCACCTTCTGGTTCCTTGCCGGTATCTTCGCGCTGATCTTCATCATCGACTTCAGCGAGATGTCGAACCGCATGGGGTCCCTGCCCGACTATACCGTCACCGGCGGCCTGCTGATGACGGCACTGCGCATTCCGATGATCCTGATGCAGACGGTGCCCTTCGTGGCGCTCTTTGCCGGCATGGCGGCGCTGATTTCGCTGAACCGCCGCTACGAGCTGGTGGTGACGCGGGCGGCGGGCATTTCGGTCTGGCAGTTCCTGCGCCCCTTCGTCATCGGCGCCTTCCTCTTCGGCGTGCTGGCCGTGATCGCCATCAACCCGATCGCCGCCTGGGGCACCAAGCAGGCCCAGGCGCTGGAGGCCGAATGGACGGCGACGCAGAGTTCCTCGACCACGACGGCGGTGCCGTGGCTCCGGCAGATCTACAAGGGC
This sequence comes from uncultured Shinella sp., assembly GCA_946886325.1. The sequence goes on along the minus strand of CAMPIK010000039.1, from coordinate 8,509 downwards.
GACGACGCGATCATCGGCGCCAAGGCGGTGATGGACTCCGGAACGCGGCTCCTCAACGTCACCATCATCCACTTCGACGGCGACGGCCGGATCGCGCTTCGACAGGACGCCGACTCGGCAACTTTGGAAGATGGTTACTGGTTGCTTAAGAACGTTCTGGAGACACGCACCGGCGAATTGCCGAAACGTCTTCCTTCGGTACAACTCGGCACCAATCTGAGACAGGAGTTTGTCCAGGAAAGTCTGGAAAAGCCTGAATCCATTCCCTTTTTCGCACTGCAGCGAAAGATGGAGGCGGCGCGCTCCTTCGGTTTCCCGACCAATGCGATGGAGACCCAGTTCCACTCGATGCTGGCGCTTCCTCTTCTCCTGGTTGCCATGACGCTGATCGCCGCAAGCGTGTCGCTCAAATTTAGCCGGTTTAATCAATCACGTGCGGTGATTCTGGGTGGAATCCTCTCCGGGTTCATGCTTTATGTCGTCACCGTGCTTGTAAAAGCATTCGGAAGCAGCGGTGTTGTACCTCCGTTCGTTGCGGCCTGGTTACCAGTCGTCGTAGCGATGTCGCTCGGCGCGACAATCTTGCTGCATCAGGAGGATGGCTAGTGGCGGCAGTGGCCCGCGAACGGAACAGGTGGCTCACGTCCGCCCTGCTTGCAGGTGTGGCCGTCTGCGCGCTTGCGTTCGCCGACAGCCGGCCCGCCTTTGCCCAAAGTCCTGATATCGAACAGCTCTCGCCGAACATTCCCGACGACGCCAAGCTGATCCTCGCGGCCAACGAACTGGTCTATAACCAGGACAGCGAGAAGGTGATCGCGCGCGGTGCGGTGCAGATCAACTATGGCGGCTACAAGCTCGTTGCCCGGCAGGTCGAATACGACCAGCAGAGCGGCCGGCTGACGGCGACCGGCGAGATCGAGTTCATCGAACCGACCGGCAACCGCATCTATGCCGATACGCTGAACCTCTCGGACGATTTCGCCAACGGCTTCGTCGATGCCCTGCGCATAGAGACCACCGATCTGACGAAACTGGCCGCGACCAGCGGCGAGCGCGTCAACGGCGAGGAGATGATCCTCAACAATGCCGTCTACACCGCCTGCACGCCGTGCGCGACCAACCCGCAGCACCGCTCGCTCTGGCAGATCAAGGCCGAGCGGGTCGTGCAGAACGGCAAGACCCATACGATCCGCCTGGAGCGCGCGCGCTTCGAGATGTTCGGCAAGCCGATCGCCTATATCCCGGTGCTGCAGCTGCCGGACCATACGGTGAAGCGCAAATCCGGCTTCCTGTTCCCGCGCTTCAGCTATGCGCAGAAGCTCGGCCTCGGCATCAGCGTTCCCTATTATTACGCCATCGCGCCGGATATGGACGCGACGGTCACCGGCACCGGCCTGACGCGGCAGGGCTTCCTACTGGATGCCGAGTTCCGCAAGCAATTCCACAATGGCGCCGTGACGCTGCGCGCGGCCGGCATCGACCAGTTGCGCCCCGGCTCGTTCACGCCGGGCACCAGCGACGCGATGGAAGACGCGCGCGGCATGGTCGCCTCCGAAGGCGCGTTCAAGATCAATCCGCGCTGGACGTTCGGCTGGGACGTCATGGTGCAGAGCGACAACAATTTTGCGCGCACCTATGACCTGACCGGGCTCGACGAGCACATCCATAGCAACCAGGTCTATCTGTCGGGGCTCGGCCGCCGGAATTATTTCGACATGCGGGCCTTCTATTTCGACGTCCAGGACGCCGATCCGAACAGCCGGCTCGAACGCCAGCAGGCGATCGCCCAGACGCTGGACTACGAATATATCGCGCCGCAGCCGATCCTCGGCGGCCAGTTCAGCGCGACGACCAACGTCACCAACGTCAAGCGCAACCGGCTCGACGCCTACAAGGTGCTGAATTCCGAGCGCTTCCGCGGCCTGAAGGGCGGCGCCTCGCGGCTGACGACCGAACTCGAATGGAAGCGGCAGATCGTGGTGCCGGGCGGCCTGGTGCTGACACCGCTGCTCGCCGCACGCGGCGATGCCTACAACCTCGACATGGCGACGCCGGGTGCGAGCTATGCCGGCAACTATGTCAGCGGCGACGACGCCACGCGCAAGATGCTGACGGCGGGCCTCGAGGCACGCTACCCTATCGTCGCCACGACCGCCCACAGCACGCATCTCTTCGAGCCGATCGGCCAGATCTACGCGCGTCCGAACGAGGAACTGTCCGGCGGCCTGCCCAACGAGGACGCCCAGAGCTTCGTCTTCGACGCGACATCGCTCTTCGAACGCGACAAGTTCTCCGGCTATGACCGCGTCGAGGGCGGCACGCGCGCCAATGTGGGCATGCGCTACACGGGCAGCTTCGACAACGGCTACACGCTGCACAGCATCATGGGCCAGTCGTTCCAACTCGACGGCAAGAATTCCTTCGCCACCGCCGATCTCGTGAACGCCGGCGCCAATTCCGGCCTCGAAACCGACAAGTCCGACTATGTCGGCATGGCCGGTATCGAAATGCCGAGCGGCCTGTCGCTTGCCTATAGCGCGCGGCTCGACCAGAAGGACATGTCGCTGCGCCGCACCGATGCGACGGTCGGTTTCCAGAACCACCGCCTGCAGACGGAACTGACCTACACGCGCATCGCCGCGCAGCCGCAATACGGCGCGCCGACGGACAATGACGAGATCCAGACGGCGGCCGCCTTCCAGTTCCGCGACTACTGGTCGGTCTTCGGCGCGGTGACCTACGACATCAACAACAACAACGTTTCGCGCAACGGCATCGGCCTCACCTACGACGATCGCGACACGATCTTCTCCATCGTCTACGAGGAAACGCGGGACCGCTCCTCTTCGGTCGCCAACGACTGGTCGATCGGCGCACGCCTGAGCTTCCGCACCCTCGGCGACATCAAGGTCGGCGACACGCAGATCAACGGTTTCGAATAGGGCCGTCGGGTGCCGTGCAATGCGGCATGCAACCGGCCTTGTCATCGTTTGGCCGCATGTTTATGCACATGCCTTGAACTCTCCAAGCGCGATCCAGCTCAGCGGCAAATGGCCGATGGATCGCCGCGACATGCGGGATTGGGAAAGGGACTGGCATGAAGGGCACATACGCATTCGCGCGCGCCGTGGCATTCGGTGTTGCGCTCGCCATGGCGACAAGCGTTGCATTGCCGCCGGTAGCGGCACAGGCAGCGAGCAAGATCGAGGTCGTCGTCAACGGCTCGGCCATCACGTCGGGCGACATTGCACGCCGCGCAGCCTTCCTGCGCCTGCAGCGCACCCGCGGCAATGTCAGCCAGATCGCAAAGCAGCAGTTGATCGACGAGGTGCTGAAGCGCACGGAGATCCTCCGGCTGCAGATGTCGGTCAGCACCAGCGACGTCGATGGTTCGTTCGCGCGCTTTGCCGGCAACAACAAGATGACGCCGCAGCAGCTCGCACAGATCCTCGATCGCGCCGGCGTCGGCGTCGATCATTTCAAGCAGTTCATCGCCGTGCAGATGAGCTGGCCGCGTGTCGTCAACGCCCGTTTCGGCGCCGGCGGCAATGCGAAGAACCTCGTTTCCCGCATGCAGGAAAACGGCGGCAAGAAGCCGGTGACCACGGAATATTTCCTCAACCAGGTCATCTTCGTCGTGCCGGCCGCAAGGCGCAATTCGATCCTCGGCAAGCGCAAGCAGGAGGCGGAAGCCTCGCGCTCGAAATTCCCGGGCTGCGAACAGGCGAAGGTCTTTGCCGCGACCATGCACGACGTCTCGATCCGCAATCTCGGCCGCGTGCTGGAGCCGCAGCTTCCCGACGACTGGAAGCCGCTCATCCTGAAGGCGGATGGCATCACGACAGGCACGCGCGTGACGGAACGCGGCGTCGAGTATCTCGCGATCTGCAAGAAGCGTGAGGTCAACGACGACGTGGCGGCCGAAATCGTCTTCCGCGCCGAGGACCTCGGCAAGAACAGCGGCGAGGAAGAAGACACCAACAGCGCGAAATATATCGACGAACTGCGCAGCAAGGCACAGATCGTCGATCGCTGATGCGTTGAAGAAGAATATGCGCGGCGCCCGCCACGGGCGTCGTGTCACCGGGCCGGGCACCTCTGCATGACATCCAATCCGCGTGCGCCGCTGGCGCTCACCATGGGCGATCCGGCCGGCATCGGCCCCGACCTGACGATCACGCTGTGGAAGGAGCGCGAAAGGCTGGCGCTTCCGCCGTTCCTCTTCATCGGATGCCCGTCGATGCTCGCCGAACGGGCCGCCCAGCTCGGACGCGAACTGCCGATCGCCGAGGCGAGCCCTGAAACCGCGGTGGCGACCTTTTCGGATGCGCTGCCGGTGCTCGCCGTACCGCTTGTCCACCCGGCAACGCTCGGCAGGCCCGATCCGGTGAATGCCAACGCGATCACCGGCGCGATTGAAACCGCCGTCGCCCTGACGATGGCGGGGCGGACGTCGGCCGTCGTCACCAACCCGATTGCCAAGTCCGTGCTCTACGATGCCGGGTTCCCCTTTCCGGGCCATACGGAATTCCTCGCCGATCTCGCGATGAAGGCGACAGGCGAGCCGGTGCTTCCCGTGATGCTGCTGGCCGGGCCGAAGCTTCGGACCGTGCCGGTGACGATCCATATCCCGCTGAAGGACGTTCCGGCGGCGCTGAGCGAAGACCTGATCGTCGAGACGGCCACCGTGACCGATCGCGACCTGCGGCTGCGCTTCGGCATCAAGGCCCCACGGCTCGCGATATCAGGGCTCAATCCGCATGCCGGCGAAGGCGGCGCGCTGGGGCTGGAAGACGATGCGGTGGTACGCCCGGCCGTCGAACGGCTGAAGGCAGCCGGCATCGACGCCTTCGGCCCCCTGCCGGCCGACACGATGTTCCACGCGGCGGCGCGTGAAACCTATGACGTCGCCATCTGCATGTATCACGACCAGGCGCTGATCCCCGCCAAGGCGCTCGGCTTCGACGATTCCGTCAACGCGACGCTCGGCCTTCCCTTCATCCGCACCTCGCCCGACCACGGCACAGCCTTTGCGCTCGCCGGCACCGGCAAGGCGAAGCCGGACAGCCTGCTGGCGGCGCTCCGGCTCGCAGCCGACCTCGCCGCTCGCCAGAACGGCGCCAGCTGATGGCGGCCCTCGACGGACTGCCGCCGCTGCGCGACGTTATCCAGCGCCACGGGCTGGATGCGAAGAAATCGCTCGGCCAGAACTTTCTTCTCGATCTCAACCTCACCCAGAAGGTTGCGCGCACCGCCGGTCCGCTCGAAGACTGCACGGTGATCGAGGTCGGCCCCGGCCCCGGCGGCCTGACCCGCGCAATCCTGGCGCTTGGCGCGAAGCGCGTCATCGCCGTCGAGCGCGACGCGCGCTGCCTGCCGGCGCTGGCCGAAATCGCGGCACACTATCCGGGTCGCCTCGAGGTGATCGAGGGCGATGCGCTGAAGATCGATGCGGCGGCGCTGGCGCCCGGTGAGCCGGTGCGCATCATCGCCAACCTGCCCTACAATGTCGGCACGCAACTGCTGCTCAACTGGCTGCTTCCGCAACGCTGGCCGCCATTCTACCTTTCGCTGACGCTGATGTTCCAGCGCGAAGTGGCGCTGCGCATCGTTGCCGACGCGGATGACGATCATTACGGCCGTCTCGGCGTCATCTGCGGCTGGCGGACCGACGCCCGCATGGCCTTCGACATTCCGCCTCAGGCCTTCACACCGCCGCCGAAAGTGACCTCGACCGTGGTGCACCTCGAGCCGATCGCCGAGCCGCTCCCCTGCGAGGCAGCAAGGCTCGAACGCGTCACGCAGGCCGCCTTCGGCCAGCGCCGCAAGATGCTGCGCCAGAGCCTGAAGCCGCTCGGCGGCGAGGCGCTGCTCGCCAAGGCCGGCATCGACCCGCAGCGACGGGCGGAGACGCTGTCGGTGGAAGAGTTCGTGCGGCTGGCGAACCTGATCTGACAAGGCGTCGCAGGTCCCTCCCGCGCCTTGAATTCGCCGCAGTCGGAGCCGCATCGCTCGACACGTCGAGCTTAACCGGAACACGTCGATGGATGCGCCCCACCTCACCGCCTTCAACCAGAAGAAACGGCTCGCAACACTCTGGCTGATGGCCGGCCTGTTTCTGTTTGCCTTTGCGCTGACACGCCCGCTTGCGGATGAAGGAACGTCGCTGCACGAGGCGCTGGAGGTCACCGGCCTCGTGCTGGTCTTCGCCGCCATCCTCGGACGCCTCTGGGCGATCCTTTTCATCGGCGCGCGCAAGAATGCGGAACTGGTGACGGACGGCCCCTATTCGATGTGCCGCAACCCGCTCTATTTTTTCTCCCTGCTCGGCATTGCAGGCGTCGGGCTGATGTTCGGCTCGCTTCTGCTGACGGCACTCGTCACCGCGGCCGCCGTCGTCATTTTCCGCTACACGGCGCTGCGCGAGGCCGGCTATCTGCGGAGCCGTTTTCCGGCCGCCTATGAGGCCTATGCGGCACGAACACCGCTTCTATGGCCGGACCCGAGGCGCTACACATCGGCCGAGACCGTCGCCTTTTCACAGGCCGCGCTGACGAAGACCTTTCTCGATTGCCTTGCCTTCCTCGCGCTCTTTCCGCTGGCCGAGGGCATCGAGGCGCTGCATCTGGCGGGTTATCTGCCGACGGTGCTGTTCCTGCCCTGACCGGCTTCAGAGAACCGGCTTCTCCGTCAGGAGCCGGGTGACGAAATCGAACAGGCCCGGACGGCGGTCGCGGCGCAGGCGCTCGGCCTCGACGATCGATTTCAGCGCGGTGAAGGCGCGGTTGAGGTCGTCGTTGACGACGACGTAGTCGTATTCCCGCCAGTGCTCGATCTCGGAGCGCGAATTGGCGAGCCGCGTCTGGATGACCTCTTCGGTGTCTTCCGCCCGCCTGTGCAGCCGCGACTGGAGTTCGGTCATCGACGGCGGCAGGATGAAGATCGAGACGACGTCGGCCGGCATCTTCTCCTGCAATTGCTGTGCGCCCTGCCAGTCGATGTCGAACAGCATGTCCTGGCCCGCCGCCATCGCATCCTCGACCGCCTCGCGCGGGGTGCCGTAGAAATTGCCATGCACTTCCGCCCATTCGAGCAGCGAATCGCTGTCGCGAAGCCGCTCGAATTCGCGCACGCTGACAAACCGGTAATGCACGCCCTCGATCTCGCTCGGCCGCCGCGCCCGCGTCGTCACGCTGACCGACAGGCGGAAATTGTCGACATTATCAAGCAGATGGCGGGCAATCGTCGATTTTCCGGCGCCCGACGGCGAGGAGATGACGAGCATCAGTCCGCGGCGGGCAATTTCGATCTTGTCGGGGCGGCTCGGGTCGCTCATGGCTACTCCAGATTCTGGACCTGTTCGCGGAACTGGTCGATGACGACCTTCAGTTCGATGCCCGCCGCGGTGACGGCAGTCGCAGTCGATTTCGAACAGATGGTATTCGATTCGCGGTTAAATTCCTGTGCCAGGAAATCGAGCTTGCGGCCGACCGGCCCGCCGGCGGACAGCAGTTCGCGCGCGGCGCGCACATGGGCGGCCAGCCGGTCGATCTCCTCGCGCAGGTCGGCCTTGGTGGCAAGCAGCGCCGCCTCCTGATAGAGCCGGTCCGCATCGAAGCCGGGATGCGCCTGGAGCAGCGGCGCGATCTGGCCCGCCAGCCGCTCGGCAATGGCCTCGACGGAGCGGCTCGGATCGGTCGCAACGACCGCCGTCAGTTCGGCGATCCGGTCGATATGGCCGACAAGCACCGCTTCCAGCGCATCGCCTTCGACGGTCCGCATGGCGCAGAGGCTCTCGAAGGCCGCGTCGAGACCGGCGCGGATATCCGCGTCGCGCGTCGCGCGCTCCGCCTCGCCCTCCTCCGCCTCGCGAAAATCGACGATGCCGCGGATGCCGATCAGCGTGTCGAGGCGCAGCGGCGCCGGGTCGACGATGCCCGTCAACCGGTCCTTGAGCTTGACGATGGCCGCCAGCGCATCCTCGTTGACGACAGCCTCGATGCGCGGCTCCGCCGTCGCGACCGTCAGCGCCGCCTGGACGTTGCCGCGCGCCAGACAGGCCGAGGCCTTTTGCCGGATATCGGTCTCGAAGGCCTCGAAACCGGGCGGCAGGCGCAGGCGCAGGTCAAGCCCCTTGCCGTTGACCGAGCGAAGCTCCCAGGCCCAGCGGTGACGCCCGCTCGTGCCTTCGGTCCGCGCAAAGCCTGTCATCGATTGCAATGTCATGCGCCCCTCCATTCTGTCGCCGGCTGCCCCGCGTGCGACACCGATGCGCCGGTTCGTTTCGTCGATGGCTTCTGCCCCGCCACCGCCCCCGGCCCGTCGTCACAAGAATCGATTGCGGAAGGTTGTCGCAAGCCGGCCCGGATTGGAACGGCGACAACAGGGCCGCCGGGAACGATCCACATCAAACTCTGCACGGAGCATTGTCAGCCCTGAGTCAAACGACAATACGCGCAAGACGGGGCGGCAAGCGCGACGGAAGGGTCGCACGCCTGCGCCGCAAGAC
>CAMPIK010000038.1 GCA_946886325.1 uncultured Shinella sp. | reverse complement strand
ACCAGGACCGCTTGTAGAGCTGGTCGCCGATGCCGAAGTCGAAGAGGCTCACGCCTTCGCTGCAGAATTTCTGGATCGCCAGGTGGAACAGGAACTCGCCCGGGCTGGCGTCGGCAGCGATCGTCTCGTCGATCGAGCCGAACTGGCAGATGACGTGGTCGCCCTTGCGCGACAGGCCGGCGATGGCAACGATGCGCCCGGCATTTTCACCCGTGAGCCGGATGGCATGCAGAGACAGCGGATAGGCCTGCGGCGTCTGCGGGCCGGTGGCGAGCGCCCGGAAGAAGGCTTGCGTCTCGGCGCCTCGGAAGACATTCGGCAGGCCCATCGCCTCGAAGCGGGCGGCCTTCTGCCGGAAGAAGGCATCAAGCAGCGCCGAGGCGTCCCCTGCCGTTTCGGCAATCACATGCTCATAGCCGCCAAGCGCCTCCAGCCGACGCTCCGACGTCCGGAACTTCTTGCGCCGACGCTTTGCATTGACCTGCGCGAGCGTCTTGTCGAAGTCGGGATAGAGCGGCAACTGGAACGAGGCGTTCTGGTTGCGCACGGCCGGAAGGTCGCTGAAGGGATGCGGCACGCCGCGCCAGGCAAGCGGCATGTTCTCGAGCAGGAAAAGATCGACATGGTCGGCGAAGGCGCCCCTGGCACTGTCGAGCGCTTCCCGAAGACGCGGCGGTTCGGCGAGCATGCGGAACGCATCCGAGAAGAGCCCCGTATTGAGATTGCTGAAGGGGGCTGCAATGAAACGGGCGGTGCGCAGCGGACCGCTCCGGATGATTTCGAGCGGAAGGATCATCTCGGTCCGGTCGGCCGAAAGTCCCTCGACGATCAGGAGTTCGGCCCGGTGCGTCGCCGCCCAGGCGCGGCACCAGTCGTAGCTCTGGTGGAGCGAGAGATTGTCCTCGCGTTCCAGCCGGCGCCAGTCGGCCTCGAGCGGCTCCATGCGTGCATGCAGCCGGATCGTCAGCGGAAGCGGCGTTCGCAGACGCCCGCCCGCCGGCTGCTGACCGGCGAACCGGTCCATCAGGTTCTTGTCGGCGGGCATGATCTGAAAGTCGAGCTGCATCGCAACCATGGTCTGACCCTGTCGAAGTCGCTACGGCGGAATGGCCGCATGTTCGACGTTAGGCCATGGCGGCTGGCGAAATGGTTTACAGCTCCTGATGCAGCCCGCGCGCGGGCGGAAAAACTTGCCGAAACGGTTAGCAAAGACCTAACGGCATCGACGAGGGCAGGCTTTCACAGCCAGCCGGTGGAAAGCGCGCTGACGCATTCCATCATCCCGCGCTCACGGGCGCGTTCGACGATGGGGCGCACGTCATAGCCGATCAGCCGGAATTCGACGTCCCAGCTTCCCCCGGCGGACTTTTCGAGGATCGCATAGCGCGCATGCGGCGTGCCGGCTTCCACCTTGTGCGGCACCGGCGTGTCGTCCGAATAGGCCGGGCTGCCGACGCTGCCGGGATTGACGACGAGCCGCCCGTCGCGAAGCCGCACGGCGCGGGACAGATGCGTGTGGCCGCACAGGATGACCGGAACGTCGATCCGCGCCGCATAGCGCTCGACGCGGTCGAGCGGCGACTGGCGGAGCGTCCCGTCCGGCAGCAGTTCCTCCAGCCAGTAGGTCAGGTCGTCCTCCGGTGTCGCATGGCAGAGGAAGAGATCGTTGTCGACCACCCGCGTCGGCGGCAGGTCCGCGAGCCAGTCGAGATGACGCTGTTCCAGCTCCGAATGCGCGATCCGGTCCCAGTCGCCCATCGCCTGCGGCTCCTTTTCCAGGAGCCAGCGGTCGTGATTGCCGCGAACGGAGGGAAAGTCGCGCTCCATCAGCAGGTCCGCGGTGCGCGCGGCGTTGAGCGGCCCGCTCAGGTGATCGCCGAGATTGACGGTGAGCGCCACGCCCTGCGCATCGATGTCATCAAGCACCGCCTCCAGCGCGTGGTCGTTGCCGTGAATGTCCGCGATGACGGCGATCCGGGTCATGTCAGTCGTCCTTCGCCTTTGCCGGCTTTTCCATCCATTTGATGATGAGCATGGCGGGCAGAATCCACAACAGGCCGCTCAGCGCGAAATAGAGGAGATGCACCCACCAGGGCGACTGGCCGAGCAGCGCGGAGGCGACCGTCGTGGCGAGCAGCGCATAGACGAGAACGAGGATGATGATCAGCACGGTGCCGATCAGTTTGCGCAGGCGAGGGGGCATTGGCATTCTTTCACTCGAGCGGCAGAAGGCGGGCGCGACCGCATGCCGCAAAGGTCCGGCCCTTGTTTTGCACGGCCTGCTGGGGCAAATCAACGGCAGAGACCCCGATGCCTTTGCGCCGGATGGTCGCGATCTCAAGCATTTCCAGCCGAAGCGATTTCGCTTCGGCGTCGGACAATGCGGAAAAAAACGAAATACTGGCGCATCTCCGGTGATCCGAATGTCACAGGAGATGCGCCGGTTTCATGCACGCCAACGCGTCCGAAACCGCAGCACGCGGTCCGTGGTGGCGCATCGGGAGCCGCCATGACAGCCGCCAACGCCCTGATCGATCATCCGGTCCAGTCCGATATCGACCGCATTGACGCCAACCGGCGTCTCGTGCGGCGCTGGCTCGGCGTCGTGCTCTTCGTGCTCTTCGCGCTGGTCCTCGTCGGCGGTGCGACGCGGCTGACGGAATCAGGCCTTTCGATCACCGAATGGAAGCCGATCCACGGCGCCATCCCGCCGCTGACGGCCGAGGAATGGCAAGAGGAGTTCGCCCTCTACCAGCGCATCCCGCAATACGAGCAGATCAACAAGGGCATGACGATCGACGAATTCAAGACGATCTTCTGGTGGGAATGGGCGCATCGGCTGCTGGCGCGCGGCATCGGCCTCGTCTTCGCCGTGCCGCTCGCGGTCTTCTGGCTGACCGGCCGCATCGAAAGGCGCATCCGCTGGCCGCTCGTCGGCCTTCTGGCGCTCGGCGGCTTCCAGGGCTTCATCGGCTGGTGGATGGTGTCATCAGGGCTCGCCGACCGCGTCTCCGTCAGCCAGTATCGCCTCGCAACGCATCTGACGATCGCCTGTCTGATCTTCGCGGGCTCCGTCTGGATCATGCGCGGGCTGTCGCCGCACAGCCGCGACCCCGCACCGACCGGCCGGTCGCGGCGCATGGCGGCGATCATCGCCTGCATGGCGATCTTCCAGATCTATCTCGGCGCGCTCGTCGCCGGCCTCGACGCCGGTCTCACCTACAACACCTGGCCGCTGATGGACGGCGCGCTGGTGCCGGGCGGCCTCTTCGTGCAGCAGCCCTGGTGGATCAATCTCTTCGAGAACCCGAAGACCGTGCAGTTCGTGCACCGCATCGGCGCCTATGTGCTTTTCGCGCTCGTCCTGATGCACATGATCGCCTCGCTGCGCGCCGCACCCGAGACGACCCATGCCCGCCGCTCGGTCCTGCTCTTTGCCCTCGTTTCCCTCCAGGCGCTGATCGGCATCGTCACGCTTGTCTGGCAGGTGCCGCTCTCCTGGGCGCTCGCGCACCAGGGCGGCGCCCTCGTCGTGCTCGGCTTCGCCATCGCCCACTGGCGCGCCTTTGCCGGCGAATACCCGAAGCCGACGGCGATCGAGGTGCGGGGCTGACCGGGTAGAAACCCGTGACAAGAATGGCCCATACATCTATATTCTAGGAGAATTTCTAGAAACGAGGTGCCGGATCATGGCCCTGAGCCTCAAGGACGACGAGACCGATCGGCTGGCCCGTGAGGTGGCCGCGCTGACCGGGGAGACCTTGACGACAACCATTCGCGTCGCTCTCCGGGAGCGTCTCGAACGGGAGCGCCTGCGTCGCAACCTCCCGCGGGACCTGACAGACCGCCTGCGCCAGATCGGCAAGACCTGTGCGGCGTTGCCGGATATCGATCGGCGCAGTGCCGATGACATCGTCGGCTATGGCGAGGACGGCATGTGGTGATCGTCGTCGACACCTCGGCCATTGCGGCGATCCTGTTTCAGGAGCCCGATGCCGCGGTTTTCGAGACGGTGCTCGGCCGCGCCGAACGATGCGCGATGTCGGCGGTGACGCGGGTCGAACTGTCTTGCGTCGTCGAAGGACGCAAGGGCGAGGCCGGCCGGCAGGCGCTTGAAGATCTTCTCGACCTCCTGCGTGTCGAGGTCGTGCCGGTCGATCTCGCGCAGGTGCATCTTGCCATTTCGGCCTTCCGCAGCTTCGGCAAGGGCCGGCATCCGGCCGGCCTGAACATCGGCGACTGCTTCTCCTATGCCCTGTCGAAGAGCCTCGGCGAGCCGCTCTTGTTCAAGGGCGCCGACTTCCTGGCGACGGATGTTGCAAGGCTGCCCCTTTAGGCCGCCGTTTTCCCTTCACCGCAGTACCCCGTCCAGTAGCGGCATGCCCAGAATGGCGGAGCCGGCGATGAGGGCGAAGCAGATGCGGCGGAAGGTGATGTCGGAGGCGAGGCCGAAGAGGCGGCTGCCGGCATAGAGCCCCGCCGCATAGACCGGCGCGATCACCAGCATCAGGGCGAAGATCGTGACGGAGAAGAGGCCGCCGAAGGCATAGGTGATGCCGCTCAGGATCGACGACAGCGCGAAATAGAGCACGACATTGGCCCGCACCGTCACGGCATTGCTCGCGCCGCCGAGCCAGTAGGCGACGACCGGCGGGCCGCCGAGCTGGGCCGCGCCACTGAAGAGGCCGGCCACCCAGCCGACGGCAACCGTCATCGGCGTCAGCGGCTGGCCGTGATAGCGCCAGCCGGAGGCAAGAAGTGCCAGCAGCAGCGCGGCGATCGCCGTGATCGCCCAGCGCAGGACAAGCGGATCGGCGATGGCAAGAGCGGCCGCGCCGAGCGGCACGCCGAGAAGAGCGCCGGCCATCATCGCGCCGACTTCCCGCCGGTTGGCGAGCCGGAAGGCCCGCGGCACCATCGGCGCGGTCATGACGAAATCCATGACGAGCAGGAGGGGTGCTGCCGTCTTCGGGCCGACGACGGCGCTGGCGATCGGCACGAAGATCAGGGCGGCGCCGAAACCGGAAAAGCCGCGCGCCATGCTGGCGACGAAGGCGGTGAGCATCAGCCCGGCAAGCCCGCCGTTCGGCAGGGCGGCGGCGACAAGGCCGAGCGCTGCGCTGATCCACCCGTCGCCGGCCACGTGACTGTCCTGTCGGTATCAGCCAGGCTCAGGCGCCGAGCATGAGGTCCATGTTCTGCACGGCTGCCCCCGAGGCGCCCTTGCCGAGATTGTCGAGCAGCGCCACCAGGTTGACATGGGCGGAGCCTGCCGTGCCGAAGACGAAGAGCTTCATCCGGTCGGTGCCGGCAAGCTCCTCGGCGTTGACCCGCCCGAGGGCCGAACTGTCTTTCAGCGACACCACCTCGACGATGTCCTGCCCGGCATAATGGTCGGCAAGGGCGGCATGGATCGAGCCGAGCGAGGCATCGCCGGAGAGATCCGCAAGGTGGAGCGGCACCTGCACGATCATGCCCTGCGCGAAACGGCCGACCGATGGCGAGAAGAGCGGCTGGCGGGCGAGAAGCCCGTGCGTCTGCATCTCCGGCACGTGCTTGTGCTTGAGCGTCAGGCCGTAGAGGAAATGCGGCGCGTCGATGTGCTCGGGATGGCCGGGATCTTCCATCTGCGCGATCATCTGCTTGCCGCCGCCGGTATAGCCCGAGACGGCATTGACCGTGACGGGGTAATCCTCCGGCAGGAGGCCGGCGGCGCGCAGCGGACGGATGAGCCCGATGGCGCCGGTCGGATAGCAGCCGGGATTGGCGACATGGCGCGCCCTGGCGATCTTTTCGCCCTGGCCGGCATCCATCTCGGCAAAACCATAGGCCCAGTCGGGATCAACGCGGTGCGCGGTCGATGTGTCGATGATGCGGACCGCATTGTTGCCGGCGACCATGGCGACGGCTTCCTTCGCCGCGTCGTCGGGCAGGCAGAGGATGGCGATGTCGGCGCTGTTCAGGAGCTCTTCGCGCAGCGCCGCGTTGCGGCGTTCGGTCTCCGGGATCGAGAGAAGCTCGACGTCGGTGCGGTCGGCCATACGGACCCGGATCTGGAGCCCCGTGGTGCCATGTTCGCCGTCGATGAAGATTTTCGGTTTCATGATCGTCCTGCTCCGTCAGACCCTTGCCGGCGTTTCCGGATTCAGGCTGCCAGCGCCTTGAATCCGTTTCTCAACCGGTCTCCGGCCCGCATATAGACGCCGCATGTGACACTGGCAATGTCGGACGCCGCCTCTCAGCGCAACTCTGCCAGGCGCTCCGCGCGCAGCCCGAGCATGTACATGGCGATGGTCGAGCCGGCGATGGCGGTGATGTCGGCATGGTCATAGGCGGGCGCCACTTCGACGACGTCGGATCCCCTGATGTCGAGCGGCCCCAGATGGCGCAGCACCGAGAGGATCTTAGCACTCGACGGGCCGCCGGAAACCGGCGTGCCGGTGCCGGGCGCATAGGCCGGATCGAGGCAGTCGATGTCGAAGGTGAGGTAGCAGGGACCGTCGCCGACATGCCGCACGATCGCATCGGCGATCTCGGTCGCCTTCATGTCCTCCACCTCGTAGCCGTAGAGCATGCGGATGCCGCAATCATCAGGCGCATGGGTGCGAATGCCGATCTGGATCGAGCGTTCCGGATCGATCACCCCGTCCCTGACGGCGCGCCCGACGAAGGAACCGTGGTCGATGCGGCCCTTCTCGTCGGCCCAGGTGTCCTGGTGCGCGTCGAACTGCACGAGCGCCAGCGGACCGTGGATCGCGGCATGGGCCTTGAGCACCGGCCAGGTGACGAAATGATCGCCGCCGAGCGTCAGCAGATAGGCGCCCGACTTCAGGATCTTTGCCGCCTCGCGCTCGATCGTCGCCGGCGTCTTCTGGTGGTTGCCATAGTCGAGCAGGCAGTCGCCATAGTCGATGACGGCCATGTCGGCGAAGAGATCGCGTTCGAAGGGATATTGCGGGTCGTTGTCCATGATCGCGGAGGCGCGACGGATCGCCTGCGGTCCGAAACGCGCGCCGGGGCGGTTCGAGGTTGCGGCGTCGAAAGGAATGCCCCAGACGACGGCATCGACGTCCTTCAAGGCCTTCGTGTACTTGCGGCGCATGAAGGACAGCACGCCGGCATGCGTGGGGTCGGATGCGGCGCTGCGAAGCGTTTTCGCCGTGAATGCGTGATCGATGGTCCTGTTGGCCACGGTGTATCCTCCGTCTTTTCGGCGACGTTGGACAATCCGCTCGGCGATGGCAAGAGGCGCAGGACGCGCCACCCCGCCGGGCATGGATTTTCCCCCAGGCCGTGTCCGAAAGAGCCGGTCAGGAGGCCTTCGCCGCAAAGGCCGGCGGGAAGTCGCCGAGCGCCTTTGCCTCGCGGATGCGGGCGCCGATATCCTCGTCGTTGATCGCGTCGAGCTCCGCGAAACTGTCGATGACGTAGTAGATCGGCTGGACGATATCGATGCGGTAGGGGGTTCTGAGAACCGTCATCAGGTCGAAGGGGCGGAATTCGCACTGCCCGCTTTCCATGGCGGCCCGCGTCTCGTTCGGCGAGGAGACGATGCCGGCGCCATAGCAGCGACGCCCGACCGGCGTATCAATCAGCCCGAACTCGACGGTGAACCAGAAGATGCGGAAGAGGTGCCAGGAATAGTCCTTGCCGAGCGCCACGGCATTCTCGCCGAAGCGGCGCACGAAACGTGC
Source organism: uncultured Shinella sp. (assembly GCA_946886325.1). Next base: position 2,969 of record CAMPIK010000038.1, on the reverse strand, counting down.
ATAGCTCGGGTTCGTCAGCAGCGGGCAATGGCCGAAGACCTCGTGGAAGATGTCCGGCTCCTCGATATAGTCGATGTGTTCGCGGCGGCGGATGAAGGTCGCGAGCGGAAACTTGCCTTCCGACAGAAGCTGGAAGAAGCGCGAGGGCGCAATCAGCGCCGGCACCCCTTCGACGCCGAAGCCGGTTGCCGCGGCGAGACGTCGGTCGACGTCACCAAGCTGCGGCACGCGGTCGGCCGAAAGGCCGAGCCGTGCGACGCCGTCAAAGTATTCGTCGCAGGCCTTGCCCTCAAGCAGCGTCATCTGCCGTTGAAAAAGCTCGCTCCAGATCGCGTCCTCTTCCGCCGTATAGGCATAGACGCCGTCGGCGTCCGGCAGCGTTGCGGTATAGGTGCTTTCCTTGGGCATGGTTTCCTCCGTGACTGACGCCGGCGCAGGCCGACAATTCTCCTCGGAACGATCTTAGCGCATCTATGCGGATAGACTTTTCATTCGGCCGCGCTCATGCTCGAATATTGAGAGAATTTCTCGCAGGAGCGCGGAAAAATGAAAGAAGATGATCAAGGCGGCCGACGGCTGCTGCGTCTGCTCCAGCAGGACGGCAGCCTGTCGCTCGGGGAACTGGCGGAGCGGGCCGGCATGTCGCAAAGCTCGGCCTGGCGGAAGGTGCAGGACCTCGAGGCATCCGGCGTCATCCGCAAGCGCGTCGCGCTGCTCGATCCGCGCAAGCTCGACCTCAAACTCTGCGTCATCGCGCATGTAACGCTGGACGATCATCACGAGGAGGCGATCGAGGCCTTTTCGGCGGTCGTGCGCAATCATCCCGAGATCATGGAATGTTACGCGCTGTCCGGTGCCTTCGACTATATGCTGAAGGTGCGGGCGGCGGATGTCGAGAGCTACGAGACCTTCATGACGCACCACCTGCTGCGCAACCCGCATGTGCGCAACGTCGTGTCGAGCTTCGTGCTGCGCGAACTGAAGTCCTCGACGGAACTGCCGATCTGAAAAGTGCTCGGAGTCAGTCCGAAACGTACCAGTCGTCGAAGCGCGAGGCGCGTTCCATGACGCGGCGATAGCCGTTCGCTTCCAGCAGGGCGTGGATTTTCCGGCGCGCCGGCGTGAAATTGTGCTCGCAGGCGATGACCCGGAAGCGATGGCGATCGAAGGGGAAGGCGGCGAGGATGTCGAATTCGCTGCCTTCGGTATCGATCGACAGGAAGTCGATGTCCGCGGGTGCCTCGTATTTCTCCAGCAGATCGGCAAGCGAGATGGTCTCGACGGCATAGTCGGTCGCGCTGCGCCGTCCGGCCTCGTGGCGGTCGCCGTCGCTGAAGCTCGCGATGGTCGAGAGTTCGCCGGCGTCGGCCTCGCGGAACAGGATCGTTTCGCCGGTCGCGCGCCAGACGCAGTCCGTCTCGATGTGGCAGTCGCGGTTGCGCCGGAGATCCGCGTGCCAGCGCCGCGCCGGCTCGGCCAGGATGCCCGACCAGCCGAAGTCCTTTTCCAGCAGATGGGTGTTGCTGAGGTCGAGCCCGTTGGTGGCGCCGAATTCGACGAAGAAGCCGTTGCAGCGGAAACCGGTCTGCGCCAGCACGAACAGGTCCTGGGACAATTGTGCGCGGGATCGTGGGAGAAGCGGCAGGATTGCGTCGATTGCGTCTTTGGGAAGGGCTGCAAGCAGGTCGAGCGTCTGTTCCGGGTCCTTGCCGCCGATGAGTTTTCGCGCGAGATCGCGGCGCATCACCGTCAGGCCGCGCGCCTTGAAGACAGATTGCAGGAGCCCCCTCAGATCCTTCGCCATGGTCCAGTTGATTGTGTCCGATGCGCGCGTCTTGCGCCACCCATTTTGGTGGCTGGTTCAAGGCATGAAAAAAGCGCGGGAGACGGGCTCCCGCGCTTTCCGGATCGAAATTCGGTTCTGGAGCTTAACGCTTCGAGAACTGGAACGAACGACGTGCCTTTGCACGGCCGTACTTCTTGCGCTCGACGACGCGCGAGTCGCGGGTCAGGAAGCCACCCTTCTTGAGAACGGCGCGCAGCGCCGGCTCGTAATAGGTCAGCGCCTTGGAGATGCCGTGACGAACGGCACCGGCCTGGCCGGAGAGGCCGCCGCCGGCAACGGTCGCGTCGATGTCGAACTGGCCGCCGCGGGCCGCCGCGACGATCGGCTGCTGCAGGATCATCTGCAGGACCGGACGGGCGAAATAGGCTTCGAACGACTTGCCGTTGACGGTGATCTTGCCGGAGCCCGGCTTGACCCACACGCGGGCGACGGCGTCCTTGCGCTTGCCGGTCGCATAGGAGCGGCCCTGGGCGTCGACCTTCTTGACATGCACCGGCTGCTGCGAAGCCGGAGCAGCGGCGGTGGTGCCGAGGTCCTTGAGGGAAGAGAGGTCGGCCATTATCAGGCGCTCCTTGTGTTCTTGCTGTTCAGCTTGGCGACGTCGAGGACGGCCGGCTGCTGGGCTTCATGCGGATGCTCGGAACCGGCATAGACGCGCAGGTTCTTCATCTGGCGGCGGCCGAGCGGGCCGCGCGGAACCATGCGCTCAACGGCCTTCTCGAGGACGCGCTCCGGGAAGCGGCCTTCGATGATCTGGCGCGCGGTGCGCTCCTTGATGCCGCCGGGATAGCCGGTGTGCCAGTAATAGGTCTTGTCGGAATACTTCTTGCCGGTCAGCGCGACCTTCTCGGCATTGATGACGATGACATTGTCGCCGTCGTCGACATGCGGGGTGTAGGTCGGCTTGTGCTTGCCGCGCAGGTGGTTCGCGATGATGGTGGCGAGGCGACCGACAACGAGGCCTTCGGCGTCGATGAGGATCCACTTCTTTTCCACCTCGGCGGGCTTCTGAACGAAGGTTGCCATGGTAAAGCTCTTTCTCTGGAACCCGCGGCCGAAGCCGGGGCGTTTCTTGTTGCTTGGATTGGCGCGCGCGATGCATGCCAAAAACGAAAGCGGCCCT
>CAMPIK010000037.1 GCA_946886325.1 uncultured Shinella sp. | reverse complement strand
GCGTCACATAGCGTCCGTCGACGAAGACGATCGCGGCATTGCGCGTCACCAGCGCGATGCCGGCCGAACCGGTAAAGCCGGTGAGCCAGGACAGTCGCTCGGCCGAAGCCGGCACATATTCTCCTTGATATTCATCGGCGCGAGGCACCAGGAAACCGTCGACGCCGAGGTCTTCGAAACGGTCGCGCAAGGCGCTCACGCGCTCCCGGCCGAACTGGGGCGTGGAGGTAACGTCGAAGCTCTGGAACATGAAATTATCCGGGAAGCGGGGCCGGGGAGACGGCGGTGAATCGGGCGCGCTCAATCTAGCCCACGTCGGCGCGGGATGGAACGCCCGTCATCGGCCGTTGATCGGCCCCTGATCGACCATGTCATGGCCATGCCATCGTCGGTCATTGCCCCCGCGCGTAGCGGGCCAGGATTTTCCGCGTCAGGCGCTGGTTGTTGCAATACCAGCTGTCGGTCGAATGGAAGACGGGTTCGTTCTCGTCCCAGCCGCTCATCGAAAAATCCGTCTGGCGCGCGAAGAAGGCGATAAAGCTTTGCTCGTCCGGCCAGTCCGCGATCGCGTCGCCGGTGTTATGGCCGCCGTCCTGGATGTCGCAGAGCTTTACGCCGTTTTCCGTGCGGATCAGTCCGTGGCCGCAGAAATCGCGGTGAAATTCGTGCACGAGGCCCGTGCCGGTCTCGACGGACATCAGGCGTCGCCAGACCTTCCGCGGAAGCTCCTCACCAAGCGGGGTCAGCGCGAGCGCGTCTCGCAGTTCCTCCCGGCGGCGCTGCATCTCGTCTTCGCCGAGCGTCGTTCCGGACCAGGGCACCGGGCCGGCGATTGGCGGTTTTCTGCGGGATTTTCCAAGTGCCACAAAGAGCGCCAGAATGATCGCCAATGCGGCGAGGGGGAGCAGCACGGCGCTCATGATTTGGGCATCCGAAGTGGTATCGGATTGGACTTATGCGCCTTGCGCATGGCTCCCATGTGGCAAACCCTCTGCCTCAGATTTTCGTTTGGTCTATATATCAAGCATCGAAGCGAGCATGAAACGCAATCGAAGTGAAAGGAAACGAAAATGGCATCCAATTTCTTCCGACTAGCCGCCCAGCGTTTTGTCGAAGCGCGCCAGCGTCAGGCCGACCGCCAGATCGCAGCCGTCCTCGAAGGCTTCGGCGACGAGACCCTGCAGAAGCTGGGCCGTACGCGACTGAATGACCGCCGCTAAGGCGAAACAAAGCTAGGTGTTCCGATCAGGCGCTTGCCCGGTCCTCCTCCTCCCTCCTCCGGGGAAGCGTTCGGAACACATAGGCCCGCTTGAGCACTCCTCCTCCTCAAGCTCGCGGGCAAGGCCGGTTCGCCGGTCTCAAGGCGGTGCCTCTGGCACCGCCTTTAATCTTTTCAGCGACAGGGTTTATGCCGGCTACGGCCGGTCCAGATGGATCGTCACCCAGCCGTTGCGCCAGATCGTGCGGACATGGCGAAGCCCCGCGCCGTTATAGGCGGCAATGACCTTCCATCGCTGGTTGGCGAGGATGCCGGAGAGAACGACCTGTCCGCCGGGCGCCAGATGCTGCGCAACCTGCGGCGCCATGCGCATCAGCGGGCGCGCCAGGATATTGGCGATGATGAGATCGAACGGACCGTGCCGCCGGAAGGCCGTCGAGTGGAAGCCGGTCGCGGTCTCGAGCGTGATGCCCGATGCGATGCCGTTGAGGCGGACATTCTCTCGTGCGACCCGCGTCGCCACGGGATCGATGTCGGTGGCGAGAACCCGGGCGGGCGCGAGCTTGCGCGCCGCGATCGCCAGAACGCCGCTGCCGGTGCCGAGATCCAGAACCTTGCGCGGTTGACGCGCCCGCATCACCTTCTCGATGATTTCGAGGCAGCCGGCGGTCGTTCCGTGATGGCCGGTGCCAAAAGCCTGTCCGGCATCGATCTCGATCGCGATCTCGCCCGCCCGTGCCTTGCCGCGGTCATGTGACCCGTGCACGACGAAGCGCCCGGCATGGACGGGTTGCAGGCCTTCGAGCGACCGGGCGATCCAGTCGACATCGGGGATGACCTCGCGGTTGATCGACAGTTCGGGATAGGCATCGCCGACGAGCGCCGCGAAGCGCTCCGTCATCTCCGCTTCCTCGTCGAAATCGATGTAGAGCGAGGCTTCCCAGATGTCGCGCTTCTCGTCGACCTCCATGGTGGCGATCGCATAGCCGTCTTCCTCGAAGGCGTCGCTCATCAGGTCGAGGATTGCCCCGGCAGTCTTTTCGGTCGTGGTGATGAAGAGGCGGATGTCGCTCACGGTTCGGCGGTCCCAGTTCGTTTCGGTCCGCCTATCATGTCCGTCGCCGGTGGCATAGGCCCGCCGCGACTGGCGCGTCTCAGCTCTTGATCAGGTTCTGAAGCTTCTCGACCGCCGTGTCAGGATTTTCGCCATAGGCGATCGTTCCGCGAAAGCGGCCGGTCTCGTCGAGCAGGAAGACGGAGGCCGTGTGATCCATCGTATAGTCGCCATCCGGCTTCTTCTCGTCGAGCGGCACCTTGCGGTAGTAGACGCGAAAGCCCTTGACCATCTCCAGGACCTTTTCCGGCGGACCGGAAATGCCCTTGATGCGGTCGGAGACGTTCGAGATGTACTGCTGGAGCATCTCGGGCGAATCGCGCTCGGGATCGACGGTGACGAAATAGGCCTGCAGCCTGGTGCCGTCAGGATCGGTCTTCTGCATCCAGCCGTTCAGCTCGTAGAGCGTGGTCGGGCAGACTTCCGGGCAATGGGTGAAGCCGAAGAAGAGGGCCGTCGGCTTGCCGGTGAAGGCCTTTTCGGTGATCGCTTCGCCATCCTGCGCGACGAGCGAGAAGGGCACGCCGAACGGACCTTCCGCCAGTTGCTGCTTCGAGCTTGTCAGTTCGAAGGTCAGCCAGGCAAGCGCTGCGGTGACGAGCGCGACGGCGGCCCAGAGAACGATGCGGACGGTTTTCATGGCGGACTTCCAGTAAGGACGAAGCGGAGCCCTAGATAGCGGCGGGTAGCCTGCGATGCAAAGGCGCCAATTGCCGCAAGACAGAGCCTCTCGTGAACGTGATCGGCTGTGCGAGGAGCGTGTGCCTCAGAAACACCAGGCCAGGCCGCTTTCGGCCATGGTGAGCAAGATCGCCGAGCCCTGGCCGAGCCAGGCGGAAAAGGCAACGCCCGTCAGCCCGGCAAAGGCTGCGAGGCCCAGGCTCCAAAGGACGATGCGTTTCGGCAGATTGGCGTCGTTCGTCATGGACAGAGTATAGCGCGGACGGTGGCGACAGGGAACCTCTCTGAAACACCAAGACTGCCGTAACGTCAGGCTGTTCCGGCCGGCGAAAGTTCATAAAGTTTTGCTAAAATGCAAGTTCCGACCTTAACGTTTTAGCTTTTGTTTAATCTCTCTTTGCGAGGCTCGACCGGCGTCAAAAAGGCGGTATTCCGCCGAGTCGGGCATGATGTCCGCCGATCGTTTCAGCGATCCCCAGCGCATTTTCCGAGACATCAAAGCTGTCGCCATCCTCGGGATGGGGCACAGACCGGCAGGAAACATTCATGTCCGATCCGCATGCAAAGACAGTTCGCAGCCTTTCCGTCAACCAGCGCCTCGGTTCGCTGGCGCTCGCCTCCTTCTTCGGCTTCGGCACCATGCTGTCCGTCGGCTGGTACGAGAGCGCCTGGGTCGAAACGGCGCTCCTCGAGGCGGTCGACGTTCAGCGCAAGGTCGATGTCATCGAGACGATGCGCATCGCCAATCTCGACCTGGTGCTCGTCGCGATGGACAGCATCATCGACCGCGACGAAAAGGCGATCCAGCCGGAGCGGCTGGAGACGATCTCCGTCTCGCTGAAGAGCCTCGAAGAGGGGGCTGCCACCGTCAAGGCGCTGGCCGCCGAACTCGGTCAGGCAAATGTCGTTGCGACCTATGACGCGGATCTCGCGGAAGTCGCCAAGGCGATATCGGTCGATCTGAAGCGGATGATCGAGGAAGGGGCGCCGATCGAGGATTTCGCCGCGATCGACGATGCGATCGACAGCGGCGGCGAGCGCCTCAGCGGCGCGCTCAAGGAACTGGCGGATTCGGGATCGGCCCTGCTGGAAGAGCAGGTCACGATGGCGACCGAGGTTTCGCACAACGCGGTTCTCTACCAGATCGGCATCGGCCTTGCCGGCATGATCACCATGCTCGCCCTTCTCATCTATCACGGCAACATTCTGCGGCGCGGCATCTTCGCGGTGCGCGACAGCATGAAGCGCATCCTGTCGGGCGATCTGCAGACGCCGGTCGAGGCGACCTCGCGCGGCGACGAGATCGGCGAAATGGCCCGCTCGGCAGAAGCCTTCCGCATGGCCGCCGTCGAAAAGCGCGACCTGGAAGAGGCAAGCGAGGAAACGCGCCTGCGGCTCGACGACGAGCGGCGCGGCCGCGAAAGCGCCAGTGCCGAGGACCAGCGCCAGGTGCGCGCGGCCGTCGATGCGCTCGGCAAGGGCCTGACCCAGCTTTCCAACGGCGACCTGTCCGTCAGCATTCTCGAACCCTTCCGCTCGGACCTTGAGCAGCTGCGCCTCGATTTCAACAGCGCGGTCGATCGTCTGCGCCATGTCATGGGCGACGTGAAGGACAATACCGGTTCGATCCAGTCGAACAGCCGCCAGATGCGCGCGGCGGCCGACGATCTGGCCCGGCGGACGGAACAGCAGGCGGCCTCGCTCGAAGAGACGTCTGCGGCGCTCGAGGAAATCATGTCGACGGTCCGCTCGGCCACCGACCGCGCGGAAGAAGCCGGCAAGATGGTCGAGGGAACGAAGGCGAGCGCGGAGGAATCCGGCCGCATCGTCGGCGACGCCATGTCGGCCATGCAGCGCATCGAGAACGCCTCGACCGAAATCGGCAAGATCATCAACGTGATCGACGAGATCGCCTTCCAGACCAACCTTCTGGCGCTCAATGCCGGCGTCGAGGCGGCGCGGGCAGGCGAGGCCGGCAAGGGCTTTGCGGTCGTCGCGCAGGAAGTGCGCGAACTCGCCCAGCGTGCGGCAGGTGCGGCCAAGGACATCAAGGCGCTCATCACCAAGTCCGGCGAGGAAGTGCAGACCGGCGTGCGCCTCGTCCAGGCAACCGGCGATTCGCTCAACCGGATCGGCGGCGACGTCGTGCGCATCAACGACCATATGAAGTCGATCGTGACGGCCGCCCGCGAACAGGCGACCGGCCTCCAGGAAATCAACGTCGCCGTCTCCCAGATGGACCAGGTGACGCAGCAGAACGCGGCCATGGTCGAGGAGACCAATGCCGCAAGCCATACGCTGGCCCAGGACGCGGAGAACCTCACGCGCCTCGTCGGCCAGTTCCAGATCGGCGCGGGCGCAAGACCCGCGTCCGTTACCCCGAAGGCGGCGACCGCCGCCTCCCGTCCGAGCCCGTCCCCGGCAAAATCGCTCCTGAACAAGGTTGCCGGGGCATTCACGACCAACGCGGCGGCCAAAGGCAACACCGCAGCAGCCGCTGACAACTGGGAAGAGTTCTGATCCATGTCCAACGCCATCAAACAGTCCGGCGCCTATCTCGAAATCGTCTCCTTCCACCTCGGAGACCAGGAATTCTGCATCGACATCATGGCGATCCGCGAAATCCGCGGCTGGGCGCCGGTGACGCCGATGCCGCACACGCCGCCCTATGTGCTCGGCCTCATCAACCTGCGCGGCGCGGTGATCCCGGTCATCGACATGGCCTGCCGCCTCGGCATGAAGATGACGGAGCCGTCCGAGCGTTCGGCGATCATCGTCACCGACATCGCCGGCAAGCTGGTCGGCCTTCTGGTCGAGCAGGTCTCCGACATGATGACCATCAAGAGCGAAGACCTGCAGCCGGCGCCGGAAATCATCCCGGAAGCCCAGCGCGCCTTCTGCCGCGGTATCGTCGCTCTGGAAAAGACCATGGTCTGCTTCCTGAACCTCGACACCGTGATCGCCGACGAACTGGCCCAGGCCGCCTGATTTTCCGGACGGGACGGGCGGATCGGAACACCCCGGCGGGCTTCCCGCCGGGGCTTTCGGCGTTTTGTCGCACGGGACTTGCGCGGCCGCGCGGCTCTGGCCATTCTCACGGCCAAATCGCCAGCGATAGCATCTCAGGTGAAATCCGGATCACCAGAGATGCTATCGTGTTTTGTTTTCGCCGCATTATCCGACGCCGAAGCGACTTCGCTTCGGCTGGAAATGCTCCAGGCGAACCGCAAGGGAGTTCCCGCATGAAATGCCTGCTGCTTGTCGATCTTCAAAACGGCTTCTGCCCCGGCGGCAACCTGCCGGTGCCGGAGGGCGATGCCGTCATCCCGATCGCCAATCGCCTGATGAAGGACGGCGGCTACGACCTCGTCGTGGCGTCGCAGGACTGGCACCCGAAAGGCCATGGCAGCTTCGCCTCCAGCCATCCCGGAAAGCAGCCCTTCGAGATGGGCGAACTCGGCGGCAAGCCGCAGATGATGTGGCCGGATCACTGCGTGCAGGGAACGCCCGACGCGGACTTTCACCCGGACCTCGATGCATCAGGCATCGATTTCGTGCAGCGCAAGGGGACCGATCCGGCGGTGGACAGCTATTCGGCCTTCCGCGACAACGACCAGGCGGCGATCACCGGCTTGTCCGGCTACCTGTCGAAGCGCGGCGTGGACCAGCTCGACGTCTGCGGCCTCGCCACCGACTATTGCGTCAGCGCCTCGGCGATCGACGCGGCGACGATGCTGCCCGGAACCCGCATCCGCTTCATCGAGGATGCGAGCCGCGGGATCGACCCGGCGACCGTCGCGGCGGCCAGGGAGAAGATGCTTGCGGCCGGCATAGAGATCATCACGTCGAGCGCGGTTCTGGACGCTGGCTGACCGACGCATCCGAGCGGCACGGAACCTTTTCCGACGCGGTCCATTTCTTTCGCAAGTCTTAACGCCGAAAGGAATGCCGCCATGCGCACGTCACTGAAGACCATTCTCTCCGTTGCCATCCTGTCCGCTGCCGTTTCGGCACCGGCCCTTGCGGCGTCTTCGGACGGCTTCAAGATTCCTGTCCCGACGCCGAAGCCGGTCGAGACCTTCGAGGTCGCCCAGGCCGAGAACGGCAATGCCGGCAACAGCACGACGGCAACCGACCAGATGCAGATGGAAGAAGGCGAAACGACGCCCGGTGCAGCAACGGACCTGATGGACACCGGCGCCATCGAGAGCGACATGGTCGGCGTCAGCGACTTCGCGGTCGTCGATGCAACCAAGGTCAGCGTCAAGCGCGTCTCCGAACTGCGCGAGAAGCGCGAGCGTGACCGTTTCGCCAAGCTCGACGAGGCCAATCAGGCTGAAGTGCAGAAGCTTCAGGCCGACATCATGGCCAATCCGGACCTGGTCGCCGCTCTCGAGGCGCAGAACGTCCAGATCAACAACATCGTCTTTGCCCAGCAGAACGCCGACGGTACCGTGACGTTCATCGTCCTCTAGCCGTCAGCCGCAAGACAGATGCGGCAGCGAGGAGAACCCCGGAGCACCAGCTTCGGGGTTTCGCGTTTTCGAGTATCGATGAAGGCCAGTTCTATTCGGGCTTGCCGTTTTTCCAGGTCACCTGTTCGCCGTAGAGCGGCACGGTCGAGATCGACATCTTCGCCGATCCCTCGGTCAGTTCGCGTGAATGGGCGAGATAGATCAGTGTGTCGTTCTTGCGGTCGTAGATGCGGGTGACGACCAGTTTCTTCCAGACGAGGGAAAGGCCTGATTTGAAGACTTCCTCGCCGCCTTCATCGAGCTCGTTGTCGCCGATCTCGATCGGGCCGGTCTGCCGGCAGGCGATCGCATTGTTCGACGGGTCCTCGAACCAGTTGCCCTTCTGCAGACGGTCGAGCACGCCGCGGTCGAAATAGGTCACATGGCAGGTCACGCCGGTGATCTCGGGGTCGCTGACCGCATCGACGATGATGTCGTTGCCCATCCAGTCGACGCCGACTTCCCCGACCTGTTCCGCAGCGGCGGGCGAGGCGAGGGCGATGGACAGGATGGCAGCGTTCAGGCAGGCACGAAACATGGCGATCTCCTTGTGTGCCCTAGAGATAGGCGGTAAGCGCCCTGCTGCAATAGCCGTCCCGTCAAGACTTTGCTGCCGCGATCGTCGCCCTGACCGCATCCATGTCCGTGATCGTCAGTTCGTACTCGCGATCCTTCTCCGTTCCGCCCATGCCGACATGCGGATTGCGGAAGGCCATGCCGCTCGGGATGGTCCTGAGGGCGGCGAAATGCAGTTCGCCGAGGCCGGCGCCGTCGCGCACGGCCCGGATGTTCAAGGCATCAAGTGCGCCGCAGCCCATGATCACGATGCGTCCCGCTGCCAGCTCCTGCGAGCGCTTCAGGATGTCGAGCCCCTCCAGCGCCGTGTCGCGCTGGCCGGAGGTGAGCACCCGGTCGACGCCGCAGCGGATCAGCGCCTCCAGGGCTTCGGCGAAATCGGCCGTCATGTCGAAGGCGCGGTGGCAGGTGACGGACATCGGGCGTGCGGCCTCGACCAGCGCCTTCGTCCGCACCTCGTCGATGCGGCCGTCCGGCGTCAGGCAGCCGATGACGACGCCGGCCACGCCCTCTTCGCGCAAGGCTGCGATGTCGGCGCGCATCGTCTCGAACTCCGCCTCCGAATAGAGGAAATCGCCGCCGCGCGGGCGGATGATGACGTGAACGGGGATCGTGGCCGCCGCGACGGCGGCGCGGATCGTGGCTATACTCGGCGTCAGCCCGCCTTCCATGAGGCTTGCGCAGAGTTCCACGCGGTCGGCACCGGCGGCCTGTGCCGCCAGGAAGCCGTCGATGCCCTCGACGCAGATTTCGATCAGCGGATGCGCCATGTCGGTCCTTTCAGATGAGTCTTGGCCGACGTTATGTCGGCAGCCCGGCGGCGGCAATGGTCCCGAAGAATGGCCGCAAGGGGTGGAAAGGCCGGACCTCACCTGATAGGTCAGGACCGCCCCCCACCCGGAGATCCCCTTGGACGACGTCACATCGCTATCCGCCCTCGAACTGTCCGCCGCCATTCTCACCCGGCGGATGTCCTGCCGCGCGGTGATGGAAGCCTATCTTGCGCGCATCGCGATCGTAAATCCCGTCATCAACGCCATCGTCAGCCTTCGCGACGCGGCGGAGCTTCTGGCGGAGGCGGAGGCGGCCGACCGGGAACTGATGGACGGCATGCCGCGTGGCTGGCTGCATGGCATGCCCTTCGCGGTCAAGGATCTCTCCGAGGCTCGCGGACTGCCCTGCACCTATGGCTCGCCGAACTATGTCGACCACGTGCCTGATTTCGACGACATCCATGTCGAGCGCATCCGGGCAGCCGGCGCGATCTTCATCGGCAAGACCAATGCGCCGGAGATGGGCCTCGGCTCGCACAGCTACAATTCCGTCTTCGGCGTGACGCGTAACCCTCATGATCCGTCGAAGAGCGCCGGCGGCTCATCGGGCGGTGCCGCGGCGGCGCTCGCCGCGCGCCTGCTGCCTGTCGCCGACGGCAGCGACATGATGGGCTCGCTGCGCAATCCCGCCGCCTTCAACAATGTGGTCGGCTTCCGCCCCTCCTTCGGCCGCGTGCCCGCCCTCGGCAACGAACTCTATCTGGGGCAACTCGCCGTCAACGGGCCGATGGGCCGCACCGTCGCCGATGTCGCCATGCTTCTGGCAACGCAGGCCGGATACGACCCGCGCGACCCGCTCTCGCTGCCGGACGAGGACCTGACCCCGAACGGAAACGGCGAGATCGACGGTGCGCGCATCGGCTTTCTCGGCGACTATGGCGGCTACCTGCCGTTCGAGCCCGGTGTGCTCGATCTTTGCCGGCAGTCCCTCGACGTCTTTTCCGCGATGGGATGCGCGGTTGAGGAAGTTGCGCCGGGTTTCGACATGGATCGCCTGTGGCACGCATGGCGGACGCTCCGGCATTTCCTCGTCTCGTCCGGGCAGGCGGCCGATTATGCGGATGGCGACCGGCGCGGCCGGATGAAGCCGGAGATGATCTGGGAGATCGAGAACGGCCACGCGCTTTCGCCGGCGGACATCCACGCGGCGTCCACGGCGCGCAGCGACTGGTATCGCTACATGCTGTCGCTCTTCGAGCGCTACGATTTTCTCGTCCTGCCGTCGGCGCAGGTCTTTCCCTTCGATGCGACGCTCGACTGGCCGAAGGCGATCGACGGGCGGGCGATGGATACCTATCACCGCTGGATGGAGGTGGTGATCGGCCCGACCATGGCCGGGCTCCCGGTCGCGGCCATGCCGGCGGGCTTCGGACCGGGCGGTTTGCCGGCCGGAATCCAGATCGTCGGACCGCCCCGCGCCGACCGCGCGGTGCTGCAGATGGCGGCCGCCTACGAGGCGCGCACCGACTGGAAATCGAGCGAACCGGCGCTCTGAGCGGATTTCCGCAAAAGCGGCGCAATCCATAAACGAATTGCTTACCATATTTCGCCATTCTTTTGGGGAAGGTGGGCGCAGCCACGTGGCGGCACCCCTCCGAAGTAGCGGCGTCGCAGTTTTTCGACGCCGGGTCGAGTAAGCGTTTGGGTACGAGTATCATGACGTCAGCCGTCTATGGAAAGAAGGCCGTTCACGGGAATCCTGCGGCGCGCAGCAAGCGCCGCAACAGGGCACGCGGACGCGGCCTGATGCTGGCGCTCTGCGCCGCTGCCGGCACCGCTGTCTGGTTC
>CAMPIK010000036.1 GCA_946886325.1 uncultured Shinella sp. | reverse complement strand
GGCCGCGGCCCGAACTGGTTGTCGATATGGTCGGCATAGCGGCACATGACGTCGAGCAGGGTCCGTTTGCCCGTCGCATGGAAATAGGCGACCGCCGCTTCCATCAGGTGGCCTGCGCAATAGAGCTCGTGGCAGTCGCGCAGGTTCTCCCAGCGTTTTCCGGGCTGCATGCGGATGAACCACGAATTCAGGTAGCCATCCGGCTGCTGAAGCGTGCGGAACATCTCGATGATCCCGTCCATCTTCGCCTCGAGGTCCGGATTGGGTTTCCGGTAAAGCGCATAGGCGGCCGCCTCGATCACCTTGGCGACATCCGAATCCCAGAACATCTGGACGTTGACGGTGTCGGGCGAACCGTCCGAGCGCGTATGGTACGGCATCCGGACCTCCGGCACCGGCCGCGCCGGATCGATCTGGTCGAACATGCCGGCGGCAACGCAGCGGTCGTAGAGGATCATGACGGTCTTGTCGGCGACGGCGTCGATGCGCTCGCCCCAGAATCCATGCACGTCGACATCAGGGACGGCGGGCGGGCGGAAACCGGTCGCGGAAGGCAAGGTGAGGGATGTCATATCGCAGTTCGTCCATTCAGGTTTCGGTTTGGTGACTATTTGACGGCACCCGCGGTCAGGCCGCGGATGTAGTAGCGTTGCAGCGCCAGGAAGATCACGAGGCACGGCGCCATCATCAGCGTCACGCCCGATTGCACGGCGCCCCAGTCGATCGTTCCGAACTGGCCGGAGCGCACGGCTGCCATCAGAACGGGAAGCGTGTATTTCTTCTGGTCGGTGAGAAGGATCAGCGCGGCCAGGAACTCGTTCCAGGACGCCAGGAAGGCGAAGATCGCGACCGTCGCGACGCCCGGCAGCACGAGCGGCAGCATGATGCGATAGAGCACGGAGAAGATCGGCGCTCCATCAACCCGGGCCGCGTCCTCGATCTCCTTCGGCACCGCATCGAAGGCGTTGCGCATCATGAAGATCGAGAACGGAAGCTGCAGCGTCACGTAGACGCAGACGATGCCCGTCAGCGTGTTCTGCAATCCGAGCTTCGTCAGGATCAGGAACAGCGGCGTCAGGATCGACTGGAACGGGATCATCACGGTCGAGATGATCAGGATGAAGAGCGCGTTCTTCAGCGGGAACTGGAAGCGCGAGAAGCCGTAGCCGGCAAGCAGGCTGACGAGAACCGAGACGACGACGGTGGCAAGCGAGACCGTCAGGCTGTTTGCCGTGTAGGTCCAGATACCGGAGCCGTATTGCGCCAGGTTCTCGTAGCTTTGCACGCTGAAGGCCTCGACGGGCCATGGCGGCAGCGGCGGCTGGCGGGCTTCGACCGACGGCTTGAAGCTGACGAGGACACTCCATGCCAGCGGCGCGAGAAAGAGCAGGGCCGTGACGATACCGAAGCCGTGATAGCGGACGGTTCCCAGCACCTGACGGGTCGTTGAAACGCGGCTGCGGGCCATCACATGCCCTCCGGATTGCGCAGCAATCGCAGTTGCACGACGCTGATGATGACGAGAATGGCGAGCAGGACCATCGAGAGGGCGGAGCCATATCCGAGATGGAACGACATGAAGGACTGGCTGAAGATCCAGTAGACCGCCGTGATCGTGCTGTTCTGCGGGCCGCCGTCGGCGATGATGTAGAACTGGTCGAAGGCAAGCATCGAGCCCGCGACGGACAGGATGAGGGCAAGCGCGATCGTCCGGCGCATCAGCGGCAGCGTGATCCGGCGGAAACGCTGCCAGGAGGACGCGCCGTCCATGCGGGCGGCTTCCTGCACTTCGGTCGAGATGCCCTGCAGGCCGGTCAAGAGGATGATCATGTTGAACCCGGCCGTCTTCCACACGACCATGATGACGATCGACCAGAAGGTGGTGTCGAAATCGGCAAGCAGATTGACGCGCTTGTCCGTCAGCCCGAGGGCGAAGGCGGCCGGCGAGAACAGGCCGGAATCGACGTCGAGCAGCCAGGCCCAGAGCAGGCTCGCCGAGCCGAAGCCAACGACAACAGGCAGGAAGAAGGCGGTGCGGTAAATCTTCGTCAGCGAACGCGATTTTTCCGCAAACAGCGCCAGCGGGAAGGCGACGGCGAAGATCGCGACGGTGACAACAAGCGTATAGTAGACGGTGAAGCGCAGCGACGACCAGAATTGCGCGTCCTGCACAAGCCGCGTGTAATTTCCGACGCCGATGAAGCGCGGCTTGCCGAGAAGCGGCCAGTTGTGCAGCGACATCCAGAACGCCATGCCGAGCGGGATGACGAAGAAGACCAGAACGAGCAGCAGCGCCGGCGACACGAAGAGAAGGCCGGCAATCTGGTTGCGGCGGCGTCTGGCCCCTCGTCTTTTCGTGGGGGCGCGCTCAGGGCGTTGCATTTGTTGGATCATCGGGATCGGGTCCATCGGTAAGCAAAGGCTGTCCCGGACGGGAAGAGCCCCGTCCGGGGTCGGCATCCGAAGTCGGGAGAGGACCTGCGGATGCCGGCGCTCGGCGGTCAGTTCGATGCGTCGAGGATCGACTGCATAGAGGCCTGGGCCTTGGCGACGGAGCCTTCGACGTCGTCGCCGAAGAACACCTCGTTCAGCATCTGCTTCCACGGACCGGTGCTGCTGTTGATGATGTCATTATAGACCGGCGAGGAGGGGGTCCGGCCGATGGCCATGGCCTCGGTCGCGATCTTGTAGCGCTCGTCAAGGGAACTCACCGCCTCGGCGGCGATGTCTCCCCGCGTCGGCAGGCTTCCGCCCTTGGCAAGCAGCGTCTGGCCTTCGATCGAATAGACGAATTCGAGGAATTCCTTCGCCGCATCGAGATTGTCGCGGTCGGCCGTCACGACGAAGTTGTCGCCGCCGGCAAAGGAGGCCTTGCCGCCGTCCTTGCCGGGAAGGAAGGTAACGCCGAATTCGACGGTCGGATAGTTCTTGACCAGATTGCCGATGGCAAAGGCGCCGATCGGGGAGAGGCCGATATTGTCGGTCGCGAATCCGCCGAAGAAGTTCTTGCCGGAATCCGTCTTGGCGCTTTCCGGCACGTAGTCGTTGGCGACGAGGTCGCGATAGAAGTTGATCGCATCGAACATCTGCGGCGAATTGAGCGCAGCGCGCTTGCCGTCGTCGACCAGGATGTCGCCCCCGGATGCCCAGATCAGCGGCATGAAGGTAAAGGCATTGCAGCCGCCGCAGGCGCCCGCGAAATAGAAGCCGTTGACGTCGCCGCCGAGCGCATCGACCTTGCCCGCGGCCTCCTTGATTTCGGCCCAGGTGGTCGGCCCCTTTTCGGGATCGAGGCCCGCCTCCTTGAACAGCCGCTTGTTCCAGAGCAGGACGGAGGCGTCGGCCGACATCGGCAGGGCGTAGATCCGTCCTTCATAGGTGCCGGTGCCGACATGGGCCTTCGACAGGTGCTCGAAATAGGGCAGGCTCTTGGCAAGGTCCGTCAGGTCGGCCAGCGCGCCGGATTTGGCGAAGGCCGGCGCATAGACGAGGTCGAGCGAAACGAAGTCGGGCGCCGAGCCGCCGGCGGCAGCCGTCGCGTATTTCTGCACCATCTCGCTCGAAGGCACGATCTGCAGTTCGATCTGCGTTTTGTGGGACGCGTTGAACGCCGCGATCAGCGTCGGCATGAACGCCTCGCTTGTCGAGCGCGACCACATGGTCAGCGTCTGTTGCGCCAGCGCGGATGTCGAAATCACAGTCAATGCCGTGGCGGCCAGCGCCATGATCTTCAGCAGCTTCATGATTGGGTCTCCTCCCGTTTAAAGCCGTTTCTGTCGAAGTGGTTTTGCCCTTCCGTCCCTTGTCAGGTCGTCATGAGCCACGAACCACAAGCGTGCATGGCAACTTCCAAAGCCCCTTTTCGACGGTTTCGCCGTTGACGAGGCGCACGAGCGCCTGTCCGGCCTGCCGTCCGAGTTCCTTCAGGTTCATGTCCACCGTTGTCAGCGGCGGACGCGTCTGCTCGGCGACAATCTCCCAATTGTCGAACCCGACGACCGAGACGTCGCGGGGAACGTCGACGCCGCGCTCGCGCAGCGCATCGACCACGCCGCGCGCAATCTGGTCGTTGCCGCAGAAGAACCCGTCCGGATGAGGATCGCTCGACCAGAAGGCGGCAACCGCCTCATGGCCCCAGCGCTCGTTCCAGGTGCCGTAGCGCGTGGCGGATGCCGGCACCGGAAGGTTCGCGGCGCCCAACACCTCCTCGAAGGCATGCGCGCGCTCCCGCGCAACCCGGAAACTCTGCGGCCCGGTGACATGCACGATCCGCCTGCGGCCTTTGGCGATCAGGTGTTCGACGGCGGCGCGCGCGCCCTGCACATCGTCGGGAACGAGCGTCACCGCATCCTCGACACCTGCCGTCAGTGCATAGACGACCGGAACGGACAGGTGCGTCAGGTCCACCGGCAGCGGCTTGTCGATACGCTTTCCGGTGGCGATGATGCCGTCGACCTGCTTGTCCAGCATCGCGTCCACATGGACCTTGGCGAGTTCCGGATTGTCCTCGACCGCGCAGAGGAAGACCGAAACGCCATGGTCGATCAGGCCCTCGGAAATACCGGCCATGACCGGCAGGGTGAAGCGACCATAGGTATCGTCGGTAAGCAGGCCGACCGTGAAGCTGCGCTTTCGCGTCAGGCTGCGCGCCAAGGCGTTCGGACGGAAGCCGAGCTCCTGCGCGACGCGCCTGATCCGCTCGCGCGTTTCCGCCGACATGCGGCCGGTATCGTTGAGCGCCTTAGATGCCGTCGCGGTGCTGACGCCGGCCGCCGTCGCCACATCGTATATCGTTACTCGCTCCAAAGGCTGCGCTCCCCCCGAAAAGCCGCTTTTCCTAAAGATTGAAAAACCGGTTTCCCAAGCTATATATCGCAAGAATTGGATTGAGAAAAGGGTTTCTCAAAGATTTTTATGTGCCGGATGCTTCGCCTGTCGTGGCTGACGCAAACGCCACCGAATTCCGGCTACGCCGAGCGGGTATCCGGGCTTCGCGCGCTTCAGTAAGCGTCTTGATCAGGATGCAGACGACACCGCTCAGGATGATGGAAAGCGGGATGCCGGGGGACCGGGCAGCCGGGAGTTTATAAAGACCGTTCGGGGATCGCCCGGTGAGAGGCCCAAATGGCCGACTGCCTGCGGGCGGTGCTACTGCACCGAGCGGGCCATGGCGCTGAATGCGGCGTGCCGGTCGAGGGTGCCGATGGGGACCCCGCCGTCTGTCACCACGAGGCTCTTGTGGCGGCTCAGAAGCGAGAAGGAGGCGCCGAGTGCCGCGTCGACGTCGATCGAGACTGGTTCCGCTGGCGCCACGCCGTTCGAGGCTCCTTGATCGCCGCGGTGCGCGCAGGGCTCGATCGGCGCCGGCTGGCCATTGACGGGGGCGCGCCGGAAGATGCTGCGGACGGAAAGCGCGCGGGCATAATCGACCTTCTGCACGAAGCGGCGCACATAATCGTCAGCCGGCGAGAAGACGATTTCCTCGCCGCTGCCGATCTGGCGGATTTCGCCGTCCTTCAGGATGGCGAGGCGGTCGCCGAGATGCAGGCCCTCGTCGAGATCGTGGGTGATGAAGACGATGGTCTTCTTCACCTGCTGCTGGATCGACTTGAGCTGCGCCTGCATGTCGGCCTTGATCAGCGGGTCGAGCGCGCTGAAGGCCTCGTCCATCAGCAGAATGTCGGCCTCGGTCGCGAGCGCCCGCGCCAAGCCGACGCGCTGCTGCATGCCGCCGGAAAGCTGGCGCGGATATTTGTTCTCGAAGCCCGACAGCCCGACGATCTCGATCTGCTCCATGGCCTGGCGGACGGCGCGCTTGCGCGGAACGCCGGTCAGCGACAGGCCGCACATGACGTTTTCAAGCACAGACTGATGCGGCAGCAGGCCGAAGCGCTGGAAGACCATGGAGATGCCGGAGCGGCGGAACTGGATCAGCTCGCGGCTCGTCATCTCCAGCACGTTGCGGCCGTTGACGAGGATGCGGCCTGCGGTCGGTTCCACCAGCCGGTTGAAGTGCCGGATCAGCGTCGACTTGCCCGAACCGGAAAGTCCCATGATCACGAAAGTCTCGCCAGCGCCGATCTCGAGGTTGATGTCGTTCAGCGCGACGACGCAGCCGGTCTTTTCGAGGATGGCGGATTTCGCCTCGTCGGACCGCGTCATGTCGAGGGCGGCCTCAGCGTCGCGGCCGAAGATCTTGTAGACGCCTTCGACGACGATCTTGGCTGGGTTGGCTGCCATGTCAGGCCTCGTCATTGAGATGTTGCTGCGACCGCCGGCCGAGTGACTGGGCGATCCGGTCGAAGATGATGGCGAGAAGCACGATGGCGAGCCCCGCGAAGAGGCCACGGCTGACCTCGAGCCGCTGGATGCCCTGCAGCACCTGGTAGCCGAGGCCGCCGGCGCCGATCATCGAGGCGATGACGACCATCGACAGCGCCATCATCGTGGTCTGGTTGATGCCGGCCATGATGGTCGGGATCGCCAGCGGGATCTGCGCCCGTATCAGCTTCTGCCAGCGGGTCGCGCCGAAGGCGGTGATCGCCTCGACGACCTCCGTATCGACCTGGCGGATGCCGAGGTCCGTCAGGCGGATGACGGGCGGGATGGCGAAGAACACGGTGGCGAGCAGCGCCGGGATCTTGCCGGGTCCGAAGAGCATGACGAAGGGGATGAGATAGACGAAGATCGGCATGGTCTGCATGATGTCGAGCGCAGGAAGCAGAACCGAGCGCAGCCGGTTCGACTGGGCCATCAGGATGCCGACCGGGATGCCGAGGCCGATCGCCACGATGGCCGAGGTCAGCATCAGCGCAATCGTCGCCATCGCCTCGTCCCAAAGGCCGAGCAGGCCGATGGCGAACATCATGATCGCGCCGCCGAGGCTGCCCTTCCAGCTTCGCGAGGCGGCGAAGATGATGGCGGCGATCAGCGCGATGGTCGCGTACCAAGGCAGCCATTGCAGGACCTTCTCGAAGCCGAGCAGCATTTTCAGGACGGGCAGGAAAATGGTTTCGAGCGTATCGCCGTAGTTCACGACGATCTCGGTAAAACCGTCGTCGATGGCGAAGCGCAGATCGCGCAGGTCGAAGAAGGTCGGGAAGTCACTGGCCATGATCCGCCCCTTTCAGGTGCGCGGTTTGCGAGCGTGACCGCTGAAGGCCGGGCGACGTGCCCGGCCTCCGTTGGAGATGCTCAGAGCGATGCCTTCAGGCGTGCCGCGACGTCTTCCGGCACCCACTGGGTCCAGATCGCCTCGTAGTTCTTCAGGAAATAGTCGGAGACCTCGTCCGGCGACGCCTTGTTGTCGTCGCCCCAGGCGAGGATCTCGCTGACTTCCTTGTTCGGCAGCTGCATCTTCGACAGGAATTCGGCAACCGCCGGCGCCTTCTCCTTGAGCGACGTGACGACGGCGACGGCAACCTCGCCGACGGCCCAGCCGGTAACCTTCGGGTTCTCGCATTTGAGATCCGTCAGGCAGGTGAATTCCTCGGCAACGTAGGCCGGCGTTTCAAGCCGCTTCAGCTTGTACTTGCCGATCACTTCCGTCGGTCCCCAGTAGTAGCCGACGAAAGGCTGCTTGCGCGCGACCTGGCGGGCGATCGTCGCCTTCAGGTTGGCGCCCGAGCCGGTCGGGTAGAGCTCGAATGTTTCCTCAAGACCGAGCGCCTTGATCAGGTTGTTCGTGATGACCTCGCAGCCCCAGCCGGGCGGGCAGGCGTAGAAGCGGCCCTTGCCCGGATTGGAGGCATCCTCGAAGACTTTCCAGTTGTCCTTGAGATCGGTGATCGACTTGATCTCGGGGTGCTCGGCCGCAAGATAGTCCGGAATCCACCAGCCTTCCTCGCCGCCGTCGGCAAAGATGTCGCCGGCCTTGTAGACATTGCCCTTCTCGATCATCTGGTCCCAGGTGGCCTTGGCCGTGGAGACCCAGAGTTCCGGCGCGATGTCGGGCTCGCTCTTGGTCAACATGGAGGTGGCTGTCGGGACGGTGTCGCCCGGTACGATCTCGGCATTGCAGCCGTAGCCGTCGGCAAGGATCGTCTTCGTCACATTGGCAAGCATCCCGGCCGACAGCCAGGTCATTTCGGCGATGGTGATACGGTCGGTGGTGCCGCAGTCCGTTGCCTTCGCATCGGCTGCCGCAAACCCGGATGCCGCAACGACGAGTGCGGCAAGAAGGCTGTTCGTGGTGGCGTTCTTCATCATCGTTCCCTTTGGCTTGTTTTGGCCGCTGGCCGGCGTTCCGGCGGGGGCTCATGCACGATGACCAACAGGACTGCTTTAATCAAACCGAAACAACTGAGGTAAATTTCAGTTTTCCTTAAGTGGTTGTCGAAAGACGGGACAAGAGGCCGTCGTCCACCTCGACGCCATCTAGCGCGGTCCGTTGCCGTGCGAGTTTGCGCCGCGCACCGGGGAGGCGGGCGCCGTCCTGCGTCTCGATGGCCTCCACCAGCCGTTCCACCTGGCCGGCAAAGCTGCCGGAGAAGGCGCCGGGGTCGAAGGCGATGAAACATTGCCCGGTGCGCGGCGGGCCGCCGGCCGCGCCGGAGAAAGGGCTGGCATCGCGGCTGAGCACCGCGCCGGAAAGGCAGGAGGCGAGGATCTCGACCAGAAGGCCGATGCCAAAGCCCTTGTGGCCGCCCGCCGGAAGCATGCTTCCATTCAGCGCTGTCTCCGCCTCGGTCGTCGGATTGCCGTCAGCATCGACGGCCCAGCCGGGTTCGAGTGCCTTGCCCTCGCGGGCGCGCAGCAGGATTTCCGACTTGGCGATGGCGCTCGCCGACTGGTCGACGACGAAGGCCGAACCGCCGCGGCCATCCGGCACCGCCAGCGCGAAGGGATTGGTGCCGACAACCGGCTGCCGCCCGCCGGGCGGGGCGATCGATGCCGGCGCATGGGTGGTGCAGAGCCCGAGGAATCCGCGTTCCGCGATGCGTTCCGCGTGATGGCCGAGCACGCCGCAATTGTAGGAATTGTGGACAGTGAGAACCGCAACGCCGTTCTCGCCGGCGGCCTTCATGAAAAGATCCCAGCCGGCATCGATCGCCGGATGGGCGAAGCCCGTTGCCGCGTCGACGCAGACCGCACCCGCCCGTGCCATTGTCGCCTGCGGCACCGCCGCGCCATCGACCTTACCGCACCGCAGATGCTCGGCATAGATGGGGACGTAGAGCAGTCCATGGCTGCGGATGCCGTCCCGTTCGGCAAGACGGGTCGACCGCGCAACGGCGGCCGCGCTCGTCTCGGACGCGCCGGCAGCGGCAAGTGCGGCGCGCGAAAGCGCCTCGATTTCGTCAAGGCTGAGCCTCGCCATCGGTCTCTCCTGATTGTCAGTCGTTGTCGCCCGCCGCAGACCCCGCGCCGCGATGGCGCGACGCGTCGGAGGCCGGAACGTAGGTTCGTTTCGCGAAACGCTCGGCTGCATCGATCACGGCACGCGAAACGGGATGTGGACGCGAAAGGATGGCCGCCGGCAACTCTTGCCGCGGCCGGCGGCGGAGTGCGGTCACAGGCTCGACCGGGTTTCCATGGCCATCCGCAACAGATGCGTCACCGGTCGAAAGGGTCACGTTGCCGCACCGAAGCTCGACCTCGATGTCCTCACTGCCGGCAAGAACGCCGGCGAGGCCGAGAAACAGGAGCGGCGGGATCGCCGCACCATCGACCGGGATCATGCTGTCCGTGGCGGGCAGGGCATCCAGCAGGCGCAGCGCCTCGACGGCCGGATGGCGGGACGACCCGTGTCCTTCGGAATGCGATTCCAGTGCGTCGGTTACGATAGCAAGGCCGTCGAAGCCGCGGGCGGCAAGCCAGCGCGCCGCCTGTCCCAGTTCCTCGGCAACCCCGGACGGCAGTCCCGCACCGATCGCGGCCTTGCGCGAGAGGAGTTCCACCTCGTTGAAGGACAACGATATGGCGGTCATGGCAGCACCGGCAGCCAGCTGTTGTCACTGGTTTCCCCTGCGGGATCGCCGGACAGCGGAGCGCCCTGGAAAAGCGTGATGCGCGTCCAGCGGTCGGAGCGCGGATCGAACTTCGAGGCGCCGAAGAAGGCGAGCTTGCAGCGCAGCATGTCGATCGGCAGGCAGTCGGCCCCGATCAGGTTGTCGCGGATCTCGGAATAGGACGCTTCGGCGGCGAGTTGCACCCGGCGCATGGCATGTCGGTGCTGCGGCAGGCGGGCCGCGAACATGCCGGTATTCTCTTCCGTGCCGGCGGCGTCGAGGTCGCGCCGCAATGCCTGGATCTGCCGGGCGATGTCGAGCGGGGATTCGAGCTCCATGCCGGGCTCGTCATACCGTTCGCCGAGACGCGGCTCGAGCTTTTCCTCGGAGACGTACCAGAAGCGCGCGGTCTCCTGCCGCGTCGCAAAGTCGATAACGAGTGCCCAGTCGAAATGCCGATTGACGAGCGCCGAGAGCGTGGCAAGCGGCATGTCCGGCCGGAGGCGGCCTTCCGCACGCACGGCGAGGCTGTCGCAGAAGCGGTCGACGGCAGGTCCCGCGGCTTCGATCAGGAGAGCCGCGAGCAGTTCCTGGAAATCGACGGACCTGAAGGCGCCGAGGGCCGCCAGGTCGTTACCCCAAAGACTGCCCGCCTCTCCGCGGGGCAGTTCATCGCGGGCCGCATGCCACTCGCTTCGCAGCAGATCGAGCCGTTCCGTCAGCGCGGCGTCGGGCACATGCCACTGGTCGAGATGGGCGGATACCTGTTGCCACAGCGTTTCCATGC
>CAMPIK010000035.1 GCA_946886325.1 uncultured Shinella sp. | reverse complement strand
CATCGAGCGCTTCAGCGCATCCATCGCATAGGCCGCGCGCGGCTCCTTGCCGTGCTCGACATAGATTTTCAGCGCCACCTCGCGGCCGGACATCGTCGTGAACGTGTCTTCGACCACGCCGAGGTCACCGGCGACGAGCGCGAAGAGATAGGACGGCTTCGGGTGCGGGTCGAACCAGGCGGCGAAATGCTTGCCTTCGCCATAGCCGGCGCCGCCGAGGAAATTGCCGTTCGAGAGCAGCAGCGGGCAACTCGCCTTGTCGGCGATGATGTTGACCGTGTAGACGGCGAGCACGTCGGGACGATCCGGGAAATAGGTGATGCGGCGGAAGCCTTCGGCCTCGCACTGGGTGCTGTAGACGCCGTTGGTGCGGTAGAGGCCCATCAACTGGGTATTGGCCTCCGGATTGATCATCGTGGTGATCGTGATCTCGAAGGGCTCTGTTGCCGGCAGGTCGCGGATCGTCAGGCTTTCCGGCGTCGCATCGTAGCGGCTGGCCTCCATCTCGATCTGGTCGAAGAGCAGGCTCGTCATCGTCAGGTCGTCGCCGTCGAGCACCAGAGGTGCGCCGGTGTCCGTACCCTCGCGGCGGTGGAAGATCAGGCGGGCCTCGACCTTCGTTTCGGTCGGATCGAGTTCGAACGTGAGGTCGACACGTTCCAGCACGAAGTCTGTCTGGCGGTAATCTGCCAGATGGATGATCCGGCCGGTCTCTGTTCGCATGAATCTGCCCTGTTGTCTCCGTCCCGCTTGTATCGTTTTAAGGCAATATGCCGGCACGACAAAGGACGGCTTCCATCGAAGTCCCCAGCCTTACATATTCGCTTAGGCTTAACATGTCATTTCCAGCCCCGGTTGTTTTTCATTTTTGCCGGTCGTTTTTCGAAAACGATTTCAGTCGCGGGTCTCGACTTTTCGCATCGGCTACCTAACATGAAGGGAGAGCGGCGCGGATGCGCCAGAATTTCCTCTTCCAATCATCAGGACATGACCGGCATGACGATCGCTACACCGAAATTCGGAGTGGGTGCTTCCGCGTTGCGCAAGGAGGACCTGCCCCTTCTGAAAGGGGCGGGAACCTATACGAGCGACCTGACCCGACCCGGCGAACTGCGCGGCTTCGTCGTGCGCTCGCCCTATGCGGCGGCGCGTTTTACGGTGACGTCCATCGAGGCGGCTCGCGAGGCGCCGGGCGTGCATCTGGTGCTGACGGGCGAGGATCTCGCCGACCTCGGCCCGATCCCCTGTCTCGCGCGGGCGACGCAGCCCGACGGCACGAAGCATGACGTGCGCGAGGCGCCGATCCTCTGTCGCGAGCGCGTGCACCATGTCGGCGACGCGGTCGCCTTCATCGTTGCCGAAACGCAGGAACAGGCCGAAGACGCCGCCGAACTGGTCGAGATCGACTGGGAGATGGAGGACGCCAACGTCTCTCTCGCGGCCGCGGGCGACGAAGGCACGCCGCTGGTTTGGCCGGAGCTTGGCACGAACCGCGTCTACGAACACCAGACGGGCGAGGCAAAGCCGGTCGAGGCAGCTTTTGCCAAAGCCGCCAGGGTCACGGAGATAACGGTCGTCAACAATCGGCTCGTCTCCAATTACATGGAGACGCGCGCGGCGATCGGCGAATGGGATGCGGAGACGGAAAGTTTTACGCTGACCAGCGGTTCGCAGGGCGTGCATGGCTTGCGCGATTCGCTGGCCAAACATGTCTTCAAGGTCGATCCGGGCCGCATCCGCGTCGTGACGCCGGAGGTCGGCGGCGGCTTCGGCACCAAGGCCTTCAACTACCGCGAATATCCGCTTGTGCTAGAGGCCGCGCGCCGGCTCGGCCGGCCGGTCAAGTGGATCGCCTCCCGCGCCGAGCATTTTCTCGCCGATTCCCATGGCCGCGACAGCATCGTCACCGCCGCCTTCGCGCTCGATTCAGGGCATCGCATCACGGCCATGCGCATCCGCATGAAGGCGAACATGGGCGCCTATCTCTCGCAGTTCGGCCCGATGATCCCGACCATGGCCTCGATCATGGCGACGGGCGTCTACGACATTCCGCTGCTCGACATGCATATCGAGGCCTTCTACACCCACACGACGCCGGTCGACGCCTATCGCGGCGCCGGGCGTCCGGAAGCCGCCTATGTCATCGAGCGCCTCGTCGACGTCACGGCGCGCGAACTCGGCCTCGATCCGACCGAATTCCGCCGCATCAACTTCATCCGTCCCGAGCAGTTTCCCTACCGGACGCAGGGCGGGCGGCTCTATGACGTCGGCGAGTTCGACGGGCACATGAGCAAGGCGATGGAGTTGGCCGACTGGACCGGTTTCGAGGGACGGGCCGAAGAGGCGAAGGCCCGCGGACGTATTCGCGGCATTGGCCTTTCGACCTATGTCGAGGCCTGTGCCTTTGCCGGCTCGGAGCCCGCCAAGCTCAAGCTCAACGAGGACGGCACGATCACGCTCTTCATCGGCACGCAGACGAACGGGCAGGGGCATGCGACCGCCTACAGCCAGTTCATCGCCGACAAGATCGGCATCGATTTCGACCGCATCATCGTGCGCCAGGGCGACACGGCCGATCTCGCCAAGGGCGGCGGCACCGGCGGCTCGCGCTCGATCCCGCTCGGCGGCGTTTCCGTTTCCTCGGCAAGTGAAGGGCTTGCGGAGAAGATGAAGCGCATCGCCGGCGACGAGCTGGAAGCGTCGGTGGAAGACATCGAACTCATCGCCGGCGAGGCGCGCGTCGTCGGCACCGACCAGACGGTGACCTATGCGGATATCGCAAGGGCGGCGAAATCCGAGGACGATCTCATCGCCATCTCCGACATCGTGCAGGACGAGGCGACCTATCCGAACGGCACCCATGTCGTCGAGGTCGAGATCGATCCGGAGACCGGAGATCTGGAAATCGTCAACTACCAGGTCGTCGACGATTTCGGCCTGACGGTGAACCCGGTGCTGCTGCTCGGCCAGGTGCATGGCGGCATCGTGCAGGGCATCGGCCAGTGTCTGAACGAGGAGGCGGTCTATTCCGACGACGGGCAATTGCTGACGGCGAGCTTCATGGACTACGGCGTACCGCGCGCCGACAACCTGCCCTTCTTCAAGTTCGAGACCCGCAACGTGCCCTCGACGACCAATGCGCTCGGCATCAAGGGAGCGGGCGAGGCGGCGACGATCGGCGCCTGTCCGGCGGTGATGAACGCCGTCGTCGACGCGCTCCGCCGCGCCCGCGGCATCACCCACATCGACATGCCGGCGACACCGCTGAAGATCTGGCAGGCGCTGAACGGGGAATGACGGGCAGGGCGCAGGGCGGCCGCGACCGATCAAAATTATCCGTGACGCATCACCATTATTGATCGCACGCTTCGGCCGATGCCGCTAAAGTCCGGATCGGCCGAAGCCCAAACCTCCCGCAGCCCCGCATGACCATGTCCGCTGCCGTGGACATGAGAGCCTTGACGATGGAAACAGCCGAACCGCAACCGATGAAGGGCATCCTGCTCAAGGTGTCCTCCGTCGTCATCTTCGTCTGCATGTCGACGCTGATCAAGGCGGCCGGCAAGGACATCACGACCGGGCAGATCACCTTCTACCGCTCGGCCTTCGCCATGGTGCCGATCCTCGTCTTTCTCGCGGCGCGCGGCGAATTGCGCGGCGCCTTCCGGACGAACGACTTTCCCGGCCATATCAAGCGCGGCTTCATCGGCATCCTTGCCATGAGCTTCGGCTTCTATGGTCTCGTGCACCTGCCGCTGCCGGAGGCGATCGCCATCGGCTATGCCATGCCGCTGATCACCGTCGTGATCGCCGCCGTCTTCCTCAAGGAACTGGTCGGCATCTATCGCTGGTCGGCGGTGCTGATCGGACTGACCGGCGTCATGGTGATCACCTGGCCGAGGCTGACGCTGCTGCAGAGCGGCGGGCTCGGGTCCGGCGAGGCGATGGGCGCGTTGGCGGTCCTCGCCTCTGCCACGCTCGGCGCGATTGCCATGGTGCTGGTGCGCAAGCTGGTCCTGACCGAGAAGACGCCGACGATCGTGCTCTATTTCTCGCTCTCGGCCTCGGTCTTCTCGCTGGCGACGCTGCCCTTCGGCTGGACGCCGCTGTCGGGCCAGACGCTGACCCTGTTGGCTTTTGCCGGCTTTTGCGGCGGCATCGCCCAGATCCTGCTGACGGCGAGCTATCGTTATGCCGACGTCTCCACCATCGCGCCCTTCGAATATACCTCGATCCTGCTCGGCATCGGCATCGGCTACGTGCTCTTCGACGATATCCCGACGGCGACCATGCTCGTCGGCACCGCCATCGTCGTCTCCGCCGGCATCTTCATCATCCTGCGCGAGCACCGGCTCGGCATCCAGCGCCGGGCGGCGCGCAAACACATGACGCCGCAGGGGTAATCCGCTCCGCAATTTTCCAGTCTTGGAGGTGACCGCGCCAAGAGGTGCGGCCTTGCGTTCGTGCGGCCGGTGACGGCGCGTTTCCAATGACCGAGCCATCCGAACGACAGACTTGACACATACCAACCGTATGGTATGTATTGACTATGCCCAGACCGACAAAACATTCTCCTGAGCGCGGCAACGCCCGAATCCGGCTTCTCGAAGCGGCGCGCGACGTTATTCGCGCCAAAGGTTTTGCGGCCACCTCCGTTGACGACCTCTGCCGCGCTGCTGATGTGACCAAGGGGGCGTTCTTCCATCATTTCGGCAGCAAGGACGCGCTGGGCGTCGCCGCAGCCGAGTTCTGGGCGGAGACGACCACGGATTTCTTCAAGGCGGCTCCCTATCACCAGCCGGCCGATCCGCTTGAGCGCGTGCTTGCCTATGTCGCGTTCCGCAAGGCGATCATCATCGGCGAGATCCCGCAATTCACGTGCCTCGTCGGCACGCTGGCGCAGGAGGTCTATGCGAGTTCGCCGGAGATTCGCGATGCGAGTGGCCGCAGCATCTTCGGCCATGCCGCAACGCTGGAGGCCGACATCGAAGCGGCGCGGCAGGCGCGAGGCGTATGCGGCGACTGGACGGCCGAAAGCCTCGCTCGTCACACGCAGGCCGTTCTCCAGGGCGGGTTCGTCCTGGCGAAAGCCGCCAACGATCCGGCGCTTGCGCGCGAGAGCCTTGATCATCTGGACCGGTACATCCGGCACCTTTTTCACATAGCGGAGGAGACTGAAAGATGCGCAGATTGACGTCTGTCGGTTGCGCCTGCGGGTGCACACGCCTCGAATTGGAGGGGCAACCCATCCTTGTTGCCGAATGCCTGTGCGAAAGTTGCCGGGCGGCCGCGGCGCGGCTCTCGGCATTGCCCGGTGCCGGCAACATGCTGACGGGCTACGCCGCCACGCCGTGCGCCGAATACCGCAAGGACCGGGTTCGCATCGTCTCCGGTCCGGAATATCTGGCGGAATTCCGGCTGCAGCCCGGCTCAGCCTCGCGCCGTGTCATCGCGACCTGCTGCAACACGCCGATGTTCCTCGAAATGAAGGGGGCACACTGGCTCAGTCTCTATCTGCATCTCTGGCCGGCGGAGGTTAGGCCCAAGGCGGAACTGCGGACCATGACCGGCGATCTCCCCGACGTGTCGGGCCTGCCGCAGGACATTCCAAATCTCAGAACCCACAGCGTTTCCTTCTACGCCAGGCTGCTTGCCGCATGGATCGCCATGGGGTTCCGCAATCCGAAATTCGATGTCGGGAGGACCGTTGATGCGTGACGACAAGGTCGTGATCGAGAACGTCAACATTCCGGGACGGACCGAGCGCGTCGACCGGACGAAATACCTGGCGATGCGCGATGCGCTGCTCGCGATCCTGCCGGCGAAAGCTCCGGGGTTGAAGGTCGCGGATGCGCTGGAGGCGCTTCTACCCCATCTCTCTGAAACAGCATTCCCCGAGCGCGGCAAGGCCGGCTGGTGGCTGAAAGCCGTCCAGCTCGATCTCGAGGCGAAGGGCGTCATCAAGCGTGCGCCCCAGCGGCCGGTCCAGCTCTATCGTCCGGACACAGGCTGATAGGCGCATGTTTCGCGGCCAGGCAGGTGCGGGGAAGTCGACGCTACGGCGTCTTCCAGTCCGGCGTCGTCGTATCCTCGATAAGGTCTTCGCCGGGCAGGTCCGGCGACAGTGCGGCGGCGGCTGCTTCCGCGCCGAGCGGCTGGACGGACATGGCCTGATAGTCGGTCTTCGCCACCATGCCTTCGCTTGCCTCGCGCCGCGCGATGCGCCAGGCCGCATAGGCCGCGTAGAGCGCGAAATAGAGCGCCAGCGCCGCAAACAGCGAGGTCGGGCCGAAACGGCTCATCACCTGGCCGACGACGAGCGGGCCGGAAATCGTGCCGACGCCGTAGACGATCATCATGCCGGAGGAGACCTCGACATATTCGTCCGGCTGGGCGAGGTCGTTGGCATGCGCGACGTTCAGCGCATAGATCGGGAAGAGCACCGCGCCGACGCAGCCAGCGACGAGGTAGAGCAGGGGAACCGACCCACCGGCTGCCGCCATCATGGCAAAGCAGGAAACCGTGCCGAAGATGCCGCAGACCACCATGACGAGGCGCCGGTCCATGCGGTCGGAGGCGCGGCCGATCGGGATCTGCGCCACGGCGCTGCCGAGCAGCACGGCGGCGAGAAGCGTCGCGCCTTCGCCTGTCGTCAGGCCGATGCGCTGCGTGAAGACGCCGCCGAGATTGAGCCAGGCGCCGGACATGGCACCGGCGAGGAAGGCGCCGACAACCGCGACCGGCGAGCGGCGGTAGAGCCGGGCAACGTTGAAACGGACCTGCGCGGGCGGTGCCGGTAGCGGCGAAGAGGTGAGTGCCGTCGGCAGCAAGGCGACCGAGAAGATGATGCCGCAGAGGATGAAGAGGGAGGTGTTGGAGGGATCGCCGAGCGGCACCAGATATTGCCCGCCGATCGTGCCGACCATCGTCGTGATGAGATAGATCGAGAAGACCGAGCCGCGGTTGTCGTTGGTGACCTTCTCGTTGAGCCAGCTTTCGATGATGAGATAGCTGCCGGAAATGGCAAAGCCCGAAATCGCCCGGAACAGGAACCACGCGCGCCAGTCGACGACGAGCGCGCACATCAGGATCGCAATCGCGAGCAGCGTGATGAGCGCCACGAAGACCCGGACATGGCCGACCAGCGCCACGAATTTCGGCGTGACGATGCATGAGAGCGTGAAGCCGATCGTATAGCCGGTGGCGATCATCGAGATCGTCTCGGTCGACCAGCCTTCGGCGACCGAGCGCACGGGCACGACATAGCTTTGCAGGCCGAAGGCGACCATCATCAGCAGGGTGGAAAGCATCAGGCTGAAGATGGGGACGAGGCTCGCCAGCATGGATGGCTCCGCAGGATACGAGGAACGCCGCGACCTTCCGGCCACGGCGCAAATGATGAGTGTGGCTCTATTGAAGGCCGGCCGCGCTGTCCATTGCGACAGGGGCTGGCGCAAAGAAAAAGGGTGCGGCAAGCGCACCCCCGGTCGAATGGCGGACTGCTGCGATCAGTTCGGCAGGAAGGCCTTCAGCGGCTCGCGGCGCTGGACGGCGTCGCGCGGAAGCGCGGCGAGAACCGAATATTCCCGCGCCGCGTTGACGGCGGTGCGGATGTCGCCGAGATCGGATATCAGTTTGCGAAGGGCGGTCATGGTGTCTCCTGCCGTATGCGTTCAGGCGCGCGGCGCGCGCCTGGCGTTCAGCGCTGGATGAAGTCGGAATAGAGCTGCGCCGGGCGGTTGATGCGGGCGTAGCCCGTTGCCGTCATCTGCTCGTTGGCCGCGGCACGTACGCCGCCGAAGCCATTTACCGGGCGGGTGCCGGCGTGGCGGAGCGTCTCGAAGCTCGAATGAATGGGCCGGAAGCGGGCGGTCATGGTTCAGTTTCCTTGTCCTGTCCTCCCTGCTGCTCATATTGCGGCGCACCATGAATTTTGCAATGCGGCATAATGCCGGTCAGATATGCGCAAAGTGCATGGCTACTGTAATATTCTGTTCATAATTGAGGCAGGCGAGGGGCCGGACAGCGGCATGCGCGAATCGCCACGATGCGAGCCGAAACGTCAAAATACTGAAAATAAACGGAAAATTCCGTTTTCTTTGGCCGGTCTAGCGCTTCAGGCCTGCCCGAAAGGCAAGCAGATCCTGCCAGGCAAGGCGCTTGCTGATGGGGGCCGCGACCAGATCCTGCGGATGCAATGTCGCCAATGCGGGTACGGTGCGCCCGGCAATGTGGATTTCGCGCCACACTCCGCGCATCTGGTGGATCGTTTCGGTACCGCCGAAGAAGAAGCGCGCCGCGAAATTCCCGAGAAGGAGCAGGTGATTCGGCTCCGCGAGCGCGACCTGGCGCTCGATGAAGGGCCGGCAGATATCGGTCTCGCGCGCCGATGGCACGCGGTTGCCCGGCGGGCGCCAGGGGATGACGTTTGTCAGCAGGACATCGGCGCGTGCGATCCCGATGCCGGCGAGCATCCGGTCGAGCATGGCGCCCTGCCGTCCGGCGAAGGGCAGGCCCTCCCGGTCGTCATCGGCATTCGGCATCGGGCCGATCACCATGATCGCCGGCCGTTCGTTGCCGTCGGCGAAGACCAGCCCGCGCGCGCTGTGGCGAAGATTGCAGCCGGTAAAACCTTCCATCGCCGTCCTGAGTTCGCCGAGCGAACGCGCGCTGGAGGCCGCAAACGCCGCCTCCGCCACCGCCTGGCTGTCCGGAATGGCGACGGCGGGAACGGCCGGTGCTGCCTCGCGGGCGGGCCTGCGCTCCGCCGGGCGGGTTTCGGTCCGCGAAGGGGCAGGGCGGTTTTCGCGCTCGGGCGCGGCCGGAGCCTGCTCGGCGGCGCGGCGCTCGCCCTGTGCCGCCTTGAGCGCCTGCATCTCGGCGATCCTGTCGACCGGCGTCTCTTCCAGCAGCCACTCGACGCCCGCATCCGCATAGAAATGCAGGAGCGATCGCAACTGGTCGGGGTGGAGGTCGTTGACGCTGGTCATGGCCGACACTCTATCGAAGCGCCTGCCGGGAAGAAAGCGGTTCGGAGAGGCTTGCCCATTCCACGGCGTCGTCGCTTTCGCCGATCAGCGCCAGACCATGGGCGATCGACAGCAGTTCGCCGCCGCTCTCGATCTTTTCGGCGTCGAAGCGCCGCGTGAACATCTGCCGGACGGCCGGAACGAAGGACGTGCCGCCGGTGAGGAAGACCTTGTCGATATCGCCCGTCGCGGTCTTCGTCGTCTCCAGCACCTCGTCGAGCGCGCCCTCGATGCGGGCGAGATCGGGCGCGATCCATTGCTCGAAATCGCTGCGCTTCACCATCTTGCGGCCGGCTGTGCCGAGCGGCGGGAAGTTGAACTCGGCTTCCTCCGCCCCTGATAGCGCCATCTTGGTCGACGAGATCGCCTGGTAGAGCGGATAGCCCTCGTCATGGTCTACGAGGTCGACGAAGCGTTCCAGCTTTTCCGGTTCCAGCGCCGAGCGGATCAGCGACTTGAGATCGGCGAACTCGCGGCTGGTCTTGAAGATGGACAACTGGTTCCAGCGGGAGAAATTGGCATAGTAGCCACCGGGCACTTCGAGCCGCTTGTCGAAGCTCTTGAAATAGGTGCCCTTGCCGATCTCGGGCGCCACCAGCCTGTCGATCATGCGGGCATCGAAATGATCGCCCGCGATGCCGACGCCGCCATGGCCGATGGGCTTTGCCGCAAGCCGGCCGGCCGCGCGCTCGAAACGGATCAGCGAATAGTCCGTCGTGCCGCCGCCGAAATCGGCGACGAGAACGGTCGCGTCCCGTTTGATGGCTGTCGCGAAATAGTAGGCGGCGGCGACCGGTTCGTAGACATAGTGGATTTCCGGAAAGCCGAGCCGCGTCAGCGCCGTGTTGTAGCGCTCGATGGCAAGCGCCGGATCGGGGCTTGCGCCGGCAAACTGGACCGGCCGCCCGGCGATGACGCGCGAAACCTCCGACGGCCATTCGTCCCCGGCATAGGTCTTCAGGCGACGGAGGAATATCTCCATCAGATCCTCGAAGGCATGGCGCCGGGCATGGATCAGCGTGCTCTGGAAGAGCGCGCTTGCGGCAAAGGTCTTGATCGACTGCAGGAAACGGCAATCGCCGGGATTGTCGATGAACTGGCGGATCGCGGCCTGCCCGGCCTCGACCTTCAGCGCCGCCGCCCCGAGCACCGGGTCCTTCATGAAGGAGAGCGCGGTGCGCATGGAATCGGTGACGCCGACGCTGCTGGCAAAGGTCATGGACCGCGTGGCGGCTGCGCCATCGGAGAGCGCCAGGACCGTGTTCGTCGTTCCGAAATCGAGGCCGAGGGACCGTGCCATCGCCGTGCTCCTGAAGAAATTATGAGCCGAAGCGAAATCGCCGCGGCGCCGGACAATGCGGCAAAATCAATGATGCGAGCGCATTTCAGGTGATGTGGAACTCACGGGAAATGCGCTTGTCGATCGCAGACATGGGTTGAACCAGAGCGATGTGCTCTGAATGCGGGCAAGGCGCCTTGTCAGCGCCGGTGTTTCTTGCGAGCGCGCCTGATCGCACGGGCACGCCGCCATGGCAAGAGGCGTCCGGCTTCCGAAACGCCGCGTCAGACGGAGCGTGCAGCTCCGCCGTCGCAGCGCACGATGCTGCCGGTGACATAACTCGCCCGCTCGCTGCAGAGGAACGCCGCCGTCGCGGCGAACTCCTCGACCGTCCCGTAGCGCTTCGCCGGGATCGCCCGTTCGGATTGCGCCTGGACCTCCTCGATCGGCCGTCCGCTGCGCTCGGCGGCGGCCTTGTCGAGACTGGTCAGCCGGTCT
>CAMPIK010000034.1 GCA_946886325.1 uncultured Shinella sp. | reverse complement strand
CATGCGCGTCATAGCCCTTGCGGCCGCGCTGGTCCTCTAGGTTGAGAATGAAGTCGTGCGCCTCGGCTTTGACGGCAGCGGCGACCATTTACTCTTCCGTGGCGCCGGGCTTGCCGAAAAGGATGTTGTCGCGGATCGAGCGGTGCAGCAGCGCCGTGTCCTGGCTGACCATGCCGATCTGCGCGCGCAGCGACTCCTGCGTCACCGCCGAAACGTCGTGCCCGTCGATCAGGATGCGGCCGCCTTCGAGGTCGTAGAAGCGCAGCAGCAGGTTGACGAGCGTCGACTTGCCGGCGCCGGACCGTCCGACCACGCCGACCTTCTCGCCCGGCCTGACGAGCAGCGTCAGATCCTCGATGACACCAGACTCCCGACCGTAGTGGAAACGGATATTCTCGAAGCGGATGCCCGGCTTGCCGATCGACAGCGCCTTGGCGTCCGGCCGGTCGACGAGGCCGATCGGCTGCGAGATGAGGTCGGCAGAGTTCTGGATCGTGCCGATGTTGCGCATGATGGAGTTCAGTTGCGTCATCAGCCGGCCGAGCAGGAAGTTCAGCCGCAGGATCAGCGCCATGCTGAAGGCGACGGCACCGGACGAGATCGTGCCGGCGAGCCAGAGGTGGATGCAGAGGACCGCCATCGTCGCGATCATGATACCGGAGACGAAGGCCATGGAGGCGCGCACGCCGGTCAAGAGCCGGGTGAAGCGCAGGATCGTGTCCTGGAAGGTCTCGAAGCCATGCTGCATGTAGCGGTCGTTCGCCTCGTCGCGACCGAAGAGCTTCAGCGTCTGGATGTTGGAATAGGCATCCACCATGCGGCCGGTCAGAAGCGAGGAGGCCTCGGCCGATTCCCGCGCATGCTCGCGGATGCGCGGCACGAAGAAGCGCGCGAGACAGGCGAAGACGACCAGCCAGACAAGCACGACCGATCCGAGCCGCCAGTCGAGGCCGCCGACCAGCACCAGCGTCGAGACCGCGTAGATCGCGACGAACCAGACGCTTTCCAGGAAGGAGGTGATGACGTCGCCCGTCGCCTGCCCCGCCGACCAGACCTTGGTGACGATGCGGCCGGAGAAATCGTTCTGGAAGAAGGAGAGCGATTGACGCGCGACATGGATGTAGGACTGCCAGCGCACGAGATTGTAGAAGCCGGGCGTGATGACCTGCTGGTCGACGAGCGCTGTCGAAAAGGCGATGCCGAAGCGCACGAGACCGATCAGGACCAGCATCGTCATAAGTTCAAAACCGTGGCTGTCGATCAGGCCCTGCCAGCCGTCCGCCCGCTCTACGGTGTCGAGAATGTCGACGATGCGGCCGACGAACCAGAAGGTCGCCGCCTCGATTGCCGCCGTCAGCCCGCCCAGCGCCAGCATGGCGACGAATGGCATGGGCGCCTGGCGCACATAGAACCAGACGAAAGCCGCGAGCTTGCGCGGAGGCTGCAGATCGTCGCGGCGCTCGAAGGGCCGTATCCAGTTCTCGAAGTAGGCGAAGATGCCGCGAAAGATCATGCATCGGATATAGGCGGATTCGACCGGGTGGCAAATTAACTTTCGGAAAGGTCGATGCGCGCCGCAGCGACGACCCCGCCTGCAACAAAACTTAATGAGGGTCCTCACTGGACATGGCCGCCCGAAGGCCTACCTTCACTCTGTCGGCCCAAAAGGCCCAGACGACACCGTCAACCTGTGCCCGAGCGCGGTGCGCCGAGGCCTATTTCGAGGTTCGACCATGGTCACTTTCACATTGAACGGACAGCAGCGCAGCTTCGACGGCGATCCGGACACGCCCCTCCTCTGGGTCATCCGCGATTCGGAGAAGCTGACGGGAACGAAATACGGCTGCGGGGTCGCCCAGTGCGGCGCCTGCACCGTGCATATGGACGGCATGACGCGCCGCTCCTGCATCACGCCCATTTCGATGGTCGACGGCTCCGAGGTCGTCACGATCGAGGGTATCGAGGGTCCTGAGGCCGAAGCGGTCCAGAAGGCCTGGGTGGCGATCGACGTGCCGCAATGCGGCTACTGTCAGTCGGGCCAGGTCATGTCGGCCGTGGCCCTGCTCCAGATGACGCCGAAACCGACCGACGCCGAGATCGATGGCGCCATGGCCGGCAATATCTGTCGATGCGCGACCTACCATCGCATCCGGCAGGCGATCCACAACGCTGCCGATTCGATGGAGGGCTGAGCCATGACGCTGCACACCTTTTCCCCCACGCGCCGCGGCTTTCTCGCCGGCACCGGCCTCGTCATCGGCGTCGCCATCGGCACGAAGCTCTCCGCCTTCGCGGCATCCGAGGGCGCACAGGCCGGCGGCGCGGATGCGCTGACGGCGCTCAACACCTTCGTCAAGATCGGCACCGACGACACGGTGACGGTTCTCTCCAAGCATATCGAATTCGGCCAGGGACCGTTCACCGGCCTTGCGACGCTGGTCGCCGAGGAACTGGACGCCGACTGGAGCCAGATGCGGGCGGTGCATGCGCCGTCCGATGACGCGCTCTATGCCAACCTGATGTTCGGCCTTCAGGGTACCGGTGGCTCGACCGCGATCGCCAACAGCTACGAACAGATGCGACAGGCGGGCGCGACGGCGCGGGCCATGCTGGTGGCAGCCGCCGCCGAAGCCTGGGGCGTGCCGGCCGGCGAGATCACCGTCGAGAAGGGCCGCATCAAACATGCGGCCTCCGGCAAGGAGAGCGGCTTCGGCGCGCTCGCCACACAGGCGTCCGCGATGACGCCGCCGGAAAACATCACGCTCAAGGATCCGGCGAAATTCGTGCTTATTGGCACGGACCTGCCGAAGCTCGACACGGTCTCCAAGACCAACGGCACGGCGGTCTTCACGCTCGACATCAACGTGCCGAACATGCTGGTCGCCGTCGTCGCCCATGCCGACCATTTCGGCGCGACGGTGAAATCCTTCGAAGATGCCGACGCGCGCGCCGTCCCCGGTGTCGTCGACGTGAAAGAAGTACCGCAGGGCATCGCCGTCTATGCGGAGAACACGTTTGCGGCGCTGAAAGGCCGCGATGCGCTGAAGATCGAGTGGGATCTCGCCCAGGCGGAGAAACGCTCGAGCGAGGAGATGGCGGCCGACTATGCCCGGCTCTTTGGCGAACCGGGGCTCGAGGCGACGAACACCGGCAATGTCACAGACGCCTTCGGTGCCGAAGGCGTGCAGGCGCTCGAAGCCGATCTCGTCTTCCCCTTCCTCGCCCACGCGCCGATGGAACCGCTCGACGCCGTCTTCGTGCCGGCACCCAACGGCTCGCTCGACATCTATGCGGGTGCGCAGTTCCCCGGCATGGACAAGGCGGCCGCGGCCGAGATCACCGGCATCGATCCGGCGAAGGTCCGCATCCATACCCAGGTGACCGGCGGCAGCTTCGGCCGCAAGGCGCAGTTCGGCGCACCCTATATGCGCGAGGCGGCGGCGGTCTTCGCGGCCAACGGGGGCACGCGTCCCGTCAAGCACATGTGGACCCGCGAGGACGACATTCGCGGCGGCTTCTACCGGCCGATGTATGCCCACCGCATGAAGGGCGCGGTCAACGCCAAGGGCGAGATCGTCGCCTGGGACCAGGTGATCGTCGGCCAGTCGATCATGGGCAAGGCCGATCTCGACGAGACCTCCGTCGAGGGTGCCTCCAACCTGCCCTACGACATCCCGAACCTGCGCGTGCAGGCCCACAACACGAAGCTCGCCGTGCCGCCGCTCTGGTGGCGCTCCGTCGGCCATACCCATACGGGCTTTGCCGTCGAGACCTTCGTCGACGAACTGCTGGAACGCGCCGGCAAGGACCCGGTCGAAGGGCGCCTTGCGCTGCTCGGCAAGGAACCCCGCCACATGGGCACGCTGAAGAAGGTGGCCGAGATGGCGGACTGGGGCGGCAAGGTTCCGGACGGGCGGGCGCGCGGCGTCGCGGTCGTCAAGAGCTTCGGCACCTATGTCGCGCAGATCGTCGAGGTCTCGGCCGGAGATTACGGCGCGCCGCGCGTGCACAAGGTCTGGTGCGTGGTCGATTGCGGCGTGGCGATCAATCCGAACATCATCCGCGCGCAGATGGAGGGCGGCATCGGCTACGGTCTCGGCGCCGTGCTCTTCGACGAGGTGACGCTCGGCCAGGGCGGCAAGATCATGCAGTCGAACTTCCACGACTACCGGTCGATCCGCATCAACGAGATGCCGGATGTCGAGGTGGAAATCATCGCCTCTACGGCGGCGCCGAGCGGCGTCGGCGAGCCGGGCGTACCGCCGGTCGGGCCGGCGGTTGCCAATGCCTGGCGGCGGCTGACGGGCAATCCCGTTCGCCGCCTGCCGATCGTCAGCGCTTTCACGTCGTAAGGATGGACCATGACCAGCCGTAGAACCCTGGCCGCGCTTGCGGCCGGCGCCCTCATGGGCGTCACGCTCGCCGTGTCGCCCGCATCGAAGGCGCAGGACAATCCCGACAACGCCCTTCGCCCGGCATCGGACTTCCAATCGATCGGCGATGCCACGGAGCGCTCCGTCGCGCTCTTCCAGGAGGCGGGCAAGGTGATCCAGCATCCGCGCTGCGTGAACTGTCACCCGCGCACCGACCGGCCGTTGCAGAACCTGGCGATGACGCCGCATCAGCCGCCCGTCAGCCGCGGCGATGGCGGCATGGGCATGCCCGGCATGACCTGCAACACCTGTCACGGGGCGGAAAACATCGCCGTCGTCGGCCAGTCGGAAAGCCTGAAGAGCATTCCGGGCCACCCGTCCTGGCATCTGGCACCGATCGAGATGGCCTGGGAGGGCAAGTCGCTCGGCGAGATCTGTCTTCAGTTGAAGGACCCGGAGCGCAACGGCAACAAGACCATGGCCGAGATGGTCGAGCACATGGCGGAAGACACCCTTGTCGGCTGGGGCTGGAACCCCGGCGAAGGCCGCGAGCCGGTGCCGGGATCGCAGGAGGTCTTCGGCCAGCTGATCGCCGCCTGGGTCGAGACGGGGGCTGCCTGTCCGACGCCGTGAGGCAACGCTTGGCCGGCGCGGGGTCGTCCCGCGCCGGTTGCCTGCCGCTATGCCAGGCGGCCGATCGGTATGATCTCGGGCGCATCCTCGGATAGCGCTCCACCCCGCCAGTCGCCCATCCAGCGCTCGACGGTGAGACCGGCGTCGGCGATCAGGCGCTCGATCTCCTCCTTCGCGGGATAGCCGAGCTTTGACGTTGCAGAGAAAGCGCGGCTGCCGTCCGTGGCGCGGTAGAAGGTGTCATAGGTGACGATGCCGGTTGCCTCGTCACGGCTGACGTCGTTCCAGGCCTCGACCGGTCCCAGCGACAGATGCTCGACGATCCGGTGTGACCGTTCCTGCGTCCATTCGCGCCATTCCTCGACGGCCGGATTGCGGCTGTCGACGATGAAGCGGCCATCCGGCGTCAGATGCGCCGCAATAGTCGAAAGAACGGCGAGCCGATCCTCCGAAGTCAGGAACACCTGGAACGCGTGGCCGGTCATCATGATGAGGTCGAAGGTTTCGCCGAGCCGCATCGTGCGCGCATCCGCCTCCACCCATCGCACCCTGTCGCCCCCCGGCCGGCCGCGCGCGACGTCCAGCATCGCCGCTGCCGGATCGGCACCGACGACCCGCTTGCCGGCGAGTGCGATTTCCGCCGCCAGAAGCCCGGTGCCGCAGCCGAGATCGAGCACCGAGCCGGCATGTTTCGCAAGGTCGAGGCAGAAGCGCGTATCGTCCGCCCAGCCATTGTCGAGATCGTAGAACTGCGCCAGGTCGGCATCGTTGTAGAGTCGTTCGCCGCTCATCCCGTTCCCCCTGTCAGAGCATTTGTCTTGCCGCGGCGGCGCGTTTGCCGCCGCGGTTGCCCCTTACTCGGCCGCCTGGCCGGCATCGGCGTCGTCGGCGATGAAGCCGCCGGACTGGCGCGCCCAGAGGTCGGCATAGATGCCGCCCTTCTCGACGAGTTCGGCATGGGTGCCCGTCTCGTGGATATGCCCCTTGTCGAGCACCACCAGCCGGTCCATCTCCGTCAGCGTCGAAAGCCGGTGGGCAATCGCGATCACCGTCTTGCCCTGCATCAGGGCGAAGAGGTTCTCCTGGATCGCCGCCTCGACTTCCGAGTCGAGCGCCGAGGTCGCCTCGTCGAGCACCAGGATCGGCGCGTCCTTCAGGAAGACGCGGGCGATCGCGATGCGCTGGCGCTGGCCGCCGGAGAGTT
The DNA here is from genome assembly GCA_946886325.1 of uncultured Shinella sp. The sequence goes on along the minus strand of CAMPIK010000034.1, from coordinate 4,714 downwards.
TGACGCCACGCTCGCCGACCTGCGCATCGAGGCCGGTGCGGCCATGCAGGTCGCTGAGGCTCTGGATGAACTCCCAGGCATTGGCCCGCTTGGCGGCTTCGACGATGTCCGCGTCGGTCGCCTCCGGCTTGCCATAGGCGATGTTGTCGCGGATCGAGCGGTGGAGCAGCGAGGTATCCTGCGTGACGACGCCGATCTGCGCGCGCAGGCTGTCCTGCGTCACCTTTGCGATGTCCTGCCCGTCGATGCTGATGCGGCCCGATTCCAGGTCGTAGAAGCGCAACAGCAGGTTCATCATCGTCGTCTTGCCGGCGCCGGAGCGCCCGACGAGGCCGATCTTCTCGCCCGGCCGGATGTCGAGCGTCAGGTCCTCGATGATGCCCTTCGCCTTGCCGTAGTGGAAGCGCACCTTGTCGAAGACGATATGGCCCTTCTTCGCATTGAGGTTCGCGGCCTCCGGACGGTCGACGATGTCATGCGCCTTGGTCATCATGCCCATGCCGTCATAGACCGTGCCGATGTTCTCGAAGAGCGCCGTCACCTCCCACATCACCCATTGCGACATGCCGTTGATGCGCATCGCCAGGCCGACGGCGACCGCAACGGCACCGACGGAGACATCGCCCGTCATCCAGAAATAGATGCCGATCGTCGCCGTGAAGAACATGGCGAGCACGTTGTTGATGTCGATCGCGATGTTGAACGCGGTGATGAGCCGCATCTGCCGGTGCACGGTCTTGAGGAACTCGTGCATGCCTTCGCGGGCAAAGGTCTCTTCCCGTCCGGCATGCGAGAAGAGCTTCACCGTCGCGATATTGGTGTAGCTGTCGACGATCCGGCCCGTCATCATCGAGCGTGCATCCGCCTGCTCGCGCGAGATCACCATGAGCTTCGGCACGAAGTAGCGAAGGATCAGGACGTAGACGACGAACCAGACGAGCAGCGGCACGACGAGACGCAGGTCCGCCGCCGCGATGATCGCGATCATCGAGATGAAGTAGCTCACCACATAGACGAAGACGTCGATGACCTTCATCACCGTTTCGCGCACGGCAAGCGACGTCTGCATGACCTTGGTCGAGACGCGGCCTGCGAACTCGTTGGAGAAGAAGGTCATGCTCTGGCGGATGAGATAGCGGTGCATCTGCCAGCGGGCGATCATCGGGAAATTGCCGGCAAGCGCCTGATGCATCGTCATCGTGTGCAGCGCGCCGAAGCCCGGAATGACGACGAGCAAAAGCACGGCCATCCAGACGAGCGTGCCGCCCTCGCGGGCGAGGAACGTGTCCGGGTCGCTGGCCGACAGCCAGTCGATGATATTGCCGAGGAACTGGAACAGCAGCACTTCCGCGATGCCGAGCACCATGGAGCAGATGCCGAGCACGGCAAGCCAGGGGGCAGCGGGACGCGTATAGTGCCAGAGGAAGGCAAACAGGCCCTTCGGAGGCAGCGTCGGCGCTTCCGGCGGATAGGGGTTCAGTCGTCTTTCAAACCAGCCGAACATGGTGGCTTTCTCCGTGAAGGTCGGTCGGGCCGGCGGCACGCCGAAAGGGCGCGCACGAATGCCGAAGTCCCGGAACGGTGGCCGCACGGCGAAACGGGTGCCGGGCGGCCTGTCGAAAAAATGGAAATGTCTGCAAAGTCGGAAGCGTGGTATACGCCTAGGCGAGACGCGGTGTGATCCCGGCCGGAAGGCGCATTCGACCAACTGTATTCATCGGAAGCCTCCCTTGTCTCGTGTTGCAGATGGCGCTTCCTAGCGCGAAATGCGACATTTTGCCAGAGGCATTCGTCGCCCGCCTCCGGCGAAGCCCGCGCCTGTTGCCCGGAAGGCACAGATGCGTTAGCGCAGACTGATGTCCCGTCTCCGCATCGCGCTCTACCAGCCCGACATCGCCGGCAACACCGGCACGATCCTGCGCCTCGCCGCCTGCCTCGGCCTTTCGGTCGATATCATCGAGCCGGCCGGCTTCGACATTTCCGACCGCAGCCTGAAACGCGCCGGCCTCGACTATATCGCCTCGGCGGCGCTGACGCGCCACGTCACCTGGGCGCGCTTCGAGGACTGGCGCCGGCAGGAAGGCCGGCGGCTGGTGCTTGCCTCCACCAAGGCTTCGGCGCCCTACACCGCGCTTGCCTATCGGGCCGACGATATCCTGCTCTTCGGTCGAGAGAGCGCCGGCGTGCCTGAGGACGTCCATGCGAGCGCCGACGAACGCGTGACGATCCCGATGGTCGAAGGCCAGCGCTCGATCAACGTCGCGATGTCGGCGGCGATGATCGCCGGCGAGGCGCTGCGCCAGACCGGCTTCGCCTGAGGCGCGGCTAGGCGGCGACCTGCTCATAATCCGCCTCCTCGCGTGCGCGCTTCAAGGCCCGCGCCCACCAGAGCAGGCGCGCCATCATGGCCAGCAGCGGCCCGTTCATCTGGCCGGGGCGCAGCGGATGTCCGGCCGAATCGAAGAGCGCCCAGACATGGGCAAGGCTCACCGTGTCGCGGATCGTCACCGCATGGAGTTCGGCGAAGACCTGCCGCAACTGCTCGACGGCCCTGAGCCCGCCCGAAACGCCGCCATAGGAAACGAAGGCGACGGGCTTGGCATGCCAGGGCCGGTAGGCGGAATCGATCACCGCCTTCAGGGCCGCCGGATAGCCATGGTTATATTCCGGCACCGCGATCAGGAAGGCATCCGCCCCGGAGAGCAGCGCCTCGACGGTCTCGGCCGACGCCGCATCCAGCCCAGCCGCGGTGATCGTCAGGTCAGCCGGATCGACGAGCGTGATGTCGATGCCCTGCATCGTCGATAGTTCGGACAGCACCCAGCGCACCACCGTCTCGCAGAAGCGGTTCTCGCGCGCGCTGCCGTAGATCAGGGCGACCTTGATCGTGTCTTGCATGAATTCGGCTCCTCGTTTGCCTTCAGGGAGCCCGTGGTATAAAACCTCAACTAATCTTGAGGTCAACAGCCATGCCGAAAAAACAGATGCCCGGTCCGGTCGTGCGCGAACTCAGCGTCGGCGAGGTCGCCGAACGCAGCGGCGTCGCCGTCTCCACCCTGCATTTCTACGAGACGAAGGGCCTGATCCGCAGCGAACGCAACCGCGGCAACCAGCGGCGTTACAAACGCAGCGTGCTGCGCCGGGTCGCCGTCATCAAGGTGGCACAGCGCACCGGCATCCCGCTGTCAGATATCAAGGATGCTCTCGAGGTTCTGCCGCACGACCGCCCGCTGACGGCAGGCGACTGGCGCCGCCTTTCCGAAACCTGGCGGCGGGAGTTGGACGAGCGCATCCGGCGCCTGACCGCGCTGCGCGACCATCTCGACGGCTGCATCGGCTGCGGCTGCCTCTCCATGCAGGACTGTCCGCTCCGCAACCCGCAGGACGTGCTTGCCGGCGAAGGCGCAGGCGCGCACCTGCTGGAGGAATAGCCCCCTCCGCCGTCATGCTCGGGCCTGTCCCGAGCATCTGCAACCTTCTGATTTTTCTGACGACTCAGCAGGTCCTCGGCACAAGGCCGAGGACGACGTCGAGTGCGGATTGAGGTCCGTCACCCGTCTAAGCTCGATCGCACCTGAAGCGCCCCAAACGCATCTGAATCAAGCCGGAAGCCGGCTCGCCAGCAGTTTGTCGATCCGGCGACCGTCCATGTCGACCACCTCGAACTGCCAGCCATGCGCCTCGGTGATCTCCCCGGTCTTCGGCAATTGCTGCAGCGCCTCGATCACAAGCCCGGCGGCCGTGTGGTAGTTGCGCCGTTCCGGCAGAACGATGCCGAGGCGCTCGGCCATCTCGTCGATCGGCATGGCGCCGTCGATGAACCAGGAGCCGTCGGCGCGCTGCGTGGCGTAGTCGTCGCTTTCGCCCTCGTCCATGTCGGAGCGGAACACGCCGGCGATCGCTTCCAGCACGTCGGCCGGCGTCAGCACGCCCTCGAAGTGGCCGTATTCGTCATGGACGAGCAGCATGGGAATTTCGGCGCTGCGAAGCGCCTCGAGCACGCGCATCGCATCCATCGAATCCGGCACGATCGGCGCCTCGCGCACCAGCGCCCTGACGTCGAGGACCTCGCCGTTGAGCAGGGTCGTGAGAGCCTCGCGCTTCTGCAGGATGCCGATCATCGTATCGGTGCCGCCCTCAGACACCGGCATCCGCGAATGCGCCGTCTCGATCAGCTTTCGCTGGATTTCGTCCGGATCGTCGTCGAGATCGATCCAGTCGACATCGTTGCGCGGCGTCATCAAGCCCCGCGCCGTGCGATCGCTGAAGCGCATGACGCCGGCGATCATCTGCTTCTCGCCGCCCTCGATGACACCCGCCGCTTCCGCTTCCGCGACGAGCGACTTGATCTCCTCGTCGGTGACGGCGCTTTCGGGCGATTCATGCAGGCCGAGCAGGCGGAAGATCAGTTTGGTCGATGCGTCGAGCAGCCAGACGGCCGGCGCGCCGACCTTGGCAAAGAGCGCCATCGGCCGCGACACCAAACAGGCGAAGCGCTCGGCATTGCGTAGTGCGATCTGCTTCGGCACCAGTTCGCCGATGACGACGGAGAGATAGGTGATGATCGAGATGACGATGCCGTAGCCGAGCGGGTCGGCGAGCCAGTCGGGCACGCCTTCCGCATAGAGAATATCACGCAGCCGCCCGCCGAGTGCGGCACCCGAAAAGGCACCGGCCAGGATGCCGATCAGCGTGATGCCGATCTGGACGGACG
>CAMPIK010000033.1 GCA_946886325.1 uncultured Shinella sp. | reverse complement strand
TCGGAGAGAAGCGCCAGCAGCGCGCCATGCTCCGCCTCGACCGGCGGCGCGATGACGGCGACGTCGCCATTATCCGCCAGCACGAGCAGGAAGCCGCCCTCCGTCGCCTCGATTTCGGCAAGTCCCGTCAGTTCGGCGCGCAGCCGGCCGATCTCGACGCGCAGCCGCGCGCGGTGGGATTCGTCGGCCTCCTTCGCCCGGAAGGCGCGGGCCAGCAGCGTCTCGCGCGAGGCGTGCGCCGGCCAGGCCTCGGCCAACGTGCGGGCGAGCGCAAAGAGCACCGGGCGTGTCGCCAGCGACAGCGCCGTCTCGCCGCGGCGCACGACGTTGCGGCAGGCATCGACGACGAGACGGTCCGATGCAAAGAGCGCCTCGACCTCGGCGAGACCGAGCAGCCGGCCGTTCGACGCCTCGACGAGACGCGCGGCGGGCGCCTCCAGAACCGCCGCCGCCGCTGCCACTTCCGTCGCAAGCGCCGGGATGCCGGACGCGTCCGCAGCCCGGCGGGCGCGCGCGAAGGCGGCACGGGCTGTCTCCGTCTTCAGCCGGCGCAGCGCGCTTCCGGCAACTGCGATTTCATGCGATGCGCGCACTGCAGGCGGCAGGGGTGCGGGATCGAACCCCTCGAGCATCGCCTCCGCCTCCGCCACATGGCCGATCAGCAGCAGGCGGCGGACGATGAGATTGCGGGCATGCGCCGCATTGGTCGCATCGCCATGGCCGGCAAGCGTGCGGGCCGCCGCCTCAAGCGCCTTGACCGGAAAGGCAAGGTCGCGCGAGGCAAGAGCGATTTCGGCCTCGGCGACGAGGCAGCGCGCGCCGGCCACCGCCTCGCGCGGACCGAAGGCGCGGGCCGCCCGTTTCAGAAGCCCCTTGGCGCGCTCGAAATCGCCGAGTTGCGCCATGGCGATGCCACGAAGCGCCAGTGCCGGCGCATCCTCGCGCAGTGCCACGCGCTTCAGCGCGCCCAGCGCATCGCCGGCGGCAAGCGCCCGTCCGGCCGCGTTGATCAGCGAGTCCATGCCAATCCCGTCACGATTGTAACTCCCACCCCGCGGCCTCCGGCGCCTATCCATTGCATGTCACGGCAATGAAAAGAAAGGACGTTTGCCATGCGCAATCAAGTCGTATCACGCGAAGAGTGGTTGAAGGCCCGGCTGGAACTGCTGGCTGCAGAGAAGGAACACACCCGCCGGCGCGACGCGCTGACGAAGCGCCGGATGGAAATGCCCTGGGTGCTGGTGGAGAAGGACTATCGCTTCATGACCGCCGAAGGCGAGAAGACGCTCGGCGAACTCTTCGACGGCCGCTCGCAGCTTCTGATCTACCATTTCATGCTCGGGCCGGACTGGGAGGAAGGCTGCAAGTCCTGCTCCTTCTGGGCCGACAATTTCAACGGCATCGACATCCATCTCAACCACCGCGACGTGACCTTCCTCGCGATCTCGCGCGCGCCGCTCGAAAAGATCGAGGCCTACAAGCAGCGGATGGGCTGGAGCTTCCCCTGGGTGTCGTCCTTCGGCAGCGATTTCAACTTCGACTACCAGGCCTCCTTCACCCCGGACGAACTGGCGAAGGGCGAGGCGATCTATAATTTTTCGCTCGGCCCCCAGAAGATGTCGGAATTGGTCGGGCTCAGCGTCTTTTACAGGAGCGGGGAGGGTGCGGTCTACCACACCTACTCCTGCTACAGCCGTGGCGTGGAGATGGTGAACGGCGCCTATCACTTCCTCGATCTCGTGCCGAAGGGCCGCGACGAGGACGGTCTCAGCTACGGCATGGAATGGTTGCGGCGCCATGACCAGTATTGATTTCACGGCGGCTCCGGCTTCGGCCGACCGTCCCAAGGAGATGTATATGAGCAATCACTACTATAGATGGGTGATCGTCGCCGCCGGCGGCCTTCTCGGCTGCATCGCCATCGGCGCCATGTTCTCCCTGCCCGTGTTTCTTCAACCCATCGCAAAGGACACCGGCTGGTCCGTCACCGGCATATCCAGCGCCATGACGGTCGGTTTCCTCGCCATGGCCTTTGCCAGCATGGTCTGGGGCAATCTCTCCGACCGCTGGGGACCGCGGCCGGTCGTGCTGATCGGCTCGACGCTGCTGGCGGCAGCCATCGCGCTCTCCAGCCTCGCGACCTCGCTTCTCGCCTTCCAGTTCGTCTTCGGCCTGGTGGTGGGCGTCGCGACGGCGGCGGTCTTCGCACCGATGATGGCCTGCGTCACCGGCTGGTTCGACACCCATCGAAGCCTTGCGGTCTCGCTGGTCTCGGCCGGCATGGGCATGGCGCCGATCGTCATGTCGCCCTTCGCCGCCTGGCTCGTCTCCAGCTACGACTGGCGCACCGCGATGCAGATCATCGCGCTCGTCGTCGCCGTGGTGATGATCCCGACCTCGTTCCTCGTCCGGCCGGCGCCGGCGCTTGCGGAAGGCGGGGGAGGGGAGGCGGCCGAAGCCGACGGGCAACCGTCGATGACGGTGGGCGACGTGCTGAAATCGCCGCCCTTCCTGATCCTGTTCTTCACCAACTTCCTCTGCTGCGCCACCCATTCGGGACCGATCTTCCATACGGTCAGCTATGCGCTCACCTGCGGTATCCCGATGATGGCGGCGGTGTCGATCTACAGCATCGAGGGGCTCGCCGGCATGGGCGGGCGCGTCGCCTTCGGCCTGCTCGGAGACCGTTTCGGCGCCAAGCAGGTCCTGGTACTTGGGCTTCTGGTCCAGGCCTTCGGGGCGCTTGCCTATGTCTTCGCGCAGGGGCTCGGCAGCTTCTATGTCGTCGCCGGCCTCTTCGGCTTCATCTATGCCGGCGTCATGCCGCTCTATGCGGTGATCGCGCGCGAAAACTTCCCGCTGCACATGATGGGCACGGTGATCGGCGGCACGGCGATGGCGGGCAGCCTCGGCATGGCGCTCGGGCCGGTGGCGGGCGGACTGATCTATGACAGTTTCGCAAGCTACACCTGGCTCTATGTCGGCTCCTGGGGCATCGGCATCGGCGCCTTCCTGATCGCGCTGACCTTCAAGCCCGTGGCCCGGCCGCAAGCCGTCGCCGCAGCGGCTTAAAGAGACCTCCCCTTCACGCCGGTTCGGCCATGAACCGGCGTGGACGGTGGCAATCGCAGAGCGCAAAGCCCGGATGCGGCAGCGGCTGACGGTCGCGCGCAGCCGGCTTTCCCTTGGCGCCCGCAAGTCCGATGCAGATGTTGCGAAGCAGGCAGGGGCCATCCCGCCCATGATCCGGGTAGCGGGCGATGCTGTCGCCATTGTGCATGAAGACCCAGCCGCCCTTGCCGTCGATCGTCGGATATTTCCAGAGCCAGTCGGCCGGCTTCGGATCGTCGGCGGGGCCGATATCCGTCAGCCAGATCGCATCCGCCGGCATGTCGGTCCAGCCGCGCGAATATTGCCCGTAGACATCCTGCCAGGCGTCGAAACCCGGCCCCAGGCCCGCAAAGAAGCCGAACGGGTCCTGCCGGACGCGGATCTTGAGATTGGTGAAGGGACGCGGCGGCACGGGGCGGAAGGCCGACAGGAACGGCAGCCAGGCGATCGCCGGCTGGCTGGAGAGGATCAGGTGCCCGCCGCGCGCCAGGAAATCCAGCACATCGGCCTTTCGCCGGTCGAGGAAGATCTCGTCGGTATTGTTGGGAATGTAGACGAAATCGCTTTCCGCCAGCATCGCCGCGTCGAGATCGTAGAGATTGCGGTAGCGAAGATCGACGTTCGTGCCCTCGAAGGTCTCGGCAAGCCCCGGCGGCTCCCAGTCCCAGCGGCTGTCGAGCGCCTGCAGATAGGTCAGCGTGAAGCGGTCCTTGCCGCGCTCGATGCCGAGTTCGCGGTTGAGCCAGGGGTAGAAACCTTCCAGAAACCGCGTCGTCGCCGGCATGAAGCGCTCGCCGTTATGACAGTGCGGATCGAGCGTCGTCACCATCAGCCGCCCGCCGCCTTCGAGATTGCGAAAATCCATGAACAGGCTGAGGCTGTCGTCGTCGAGATTGAGGATATGGTGGGCGTCCGGATGCTTCTCCAGCGCGCCCATCCAGTGCCAGCTCATGTCGGCAAGCGGGATCGCGTCGCAGATCGGGTGGCGCGGGGCGGGCTGGTGGATTTCGAGATAGGGTTTCGGCCGCGTCCACCACAGCCAGTCGCGCGCGCCGACATCGTGCCACTTCAGATCGACGACATCGATGATGCCCTCGAAATTGCGGATCGAGAAGACGACGAGAAAGCCGCCATTGCGCACATAGTCGTTGAGCCGCTTCGCCTGGCCGAGCAGGCCGACGCAATCCATGACATCAGGCACGACGATCGCCGCGTACTGGTCGAGGTCGATGCCGTCGAGATCGCGGAGATAGAGCATGTCGTCGAGCAGATGCGAGAAATCCTGAAAGCAGCGCACCTGCGCCGCATTGCCCCAGGTGATGTAACCGATCTTCGTCCGCATCGCTGCCTCCCTTCGCATCCTTCCTGCTGCTAAACAAACTTGACACAACAAGTCAACATAACTACGACGCCAGACGAATATCAGGCAGAGGGAAAACACCATGAAGCGCATCCTGACAACCGGGCTTGGTGCAACGCTGGCGGCGATGCTCGCGGCCTCCACGGCGGCGGCCGAACCGATCACCTTCAAGGATCACCGCGACCAGACGATCGAGCTTGCAGCCCCGCCGGAGCGGCTGGCGACGATCATCCGCGCCGCGCCCTTCATCTACTATTCGACCGACCGCACGACCGAGCACATGGTCGCCGTCAACGCGGATTCGATCGCCCGGATGAAGAACTTCATCTATGCCGATCTCATCCCGGAACTCATGCAACTGAACGGCACGGCGGCGCGCGACGGTTTTGCGCCGAATGTCGAGGCGATCCTTGCCACCAAGCCCGAGCTCGTCATCCAGGCGATGCACAATCCGGATCTGATCGAGCCCCTGGAGCGGGTCGGCCTCAAGGTCGCGGCCTGGGGCTGCTGCACCGAGGAACAGCGCCTCGACTATATCCGCATGAGCGGCGCCATTTCCGGCCATCCGGAGCGGGCAGAAGCGACGCTGAAGCTGCACTACGATTCCAATGCGGCCATGAAGGCGCGCTACGAGGGCCTTGCCGACGACAAGACGGTGAGCCTCGTCTATATCGAGAAGCTCGGCGACCAGATCCAGGTCATCGCCAATCCCTCGCACGACTTCGCGCTGAGCGGCATCAAGAACCTCGCCGCCGACGATAGCGGCGAGTGGTGGAAGAATGTCGACGTCGAGCAGCTCTTCGTCTGGAACCCCGACATGATCATCATCCCGGCCCAGGCCGTGACGGTGAACCCGGCCGACTTCTACGCCCATCCGCTGCTGTCGAGCATGGATGCGGTCAAGAACAAGCGCGTCTACAAGGTGCCGAAGTTCAACGCCTCGCCGGACTCGCCGGAACTCTTCCTGACGGCCGTCTGGCTCGCCATGGTCGCCCATCCGGACGGCGCGTCCGTGGACGCGGACTTCCCGGCAACCGTCGCCAACGCCTACGAGACGATCTACGGCCGCAAGCCGGATGAGGCGCAGATGCGGGCGATCCTCGAGATCGAGGCCAACAGCCAGGCACCGGGCTACGCGGCCCTGTTCGAATAATGTCGGCGCTGGCGGCTACAGACGAGATCGGCAGGCGGCGCGCCAACCGCGCGCTGCCGGCGACGCTCGCGCTTCTGGCCGTGCTCGTCGCGCTCGCGCTCGTGTCGGTCACCATCGGGCGCTACGAGCTCGGCGTTCTCAAGGTGATCCGCATCCTCATCGATAATATCGTGCCGGCGGCCGCACCCGACTGGAGCGTGCTCGAAGAGCAGGTGGTGGAACTCGTCAGGCTGCCGCGCATCCTTGCCGCGATCCTCGTCGGCGCCGGGCTTGCCGCCTCGGGCGCGGCCCTCCAGGGGCTCTTTCGCAACCCGCTGGTCGATCCCAACATCATCGGCGTGACAAGCGGGGCGGGTTTCGGCGGCACGCTTGCCATCCTCGCCGGCATCTTCGGCTACGGCCTGCTCGGCATCGCCTTCCTCTTCGGGCTCGGCAGCGTCGTGCTCGTCAAGCTGCTCGCCAGCGTGCGCGGCCGCACCTCGATCCTCGCGCTGGTGCTGGCGGGCGTCATCATCTCGGCCTTCTTCGGTTCGGCGATCTCCATCGTCAAGCTGCTCGCCGACCCGCACCAGAAGCTGCCGGCGATCACCTACTGGCTGATGGGCAGCCTCGCCTCGACCAATTACGAGGACCTGCTGCTGATGGCCGTCGTGATCGTGCCGGCGCTTGCGGCCATCTGTCTGCTGCGCTTCCAGATCAACATCATCTCGCTCGGCGAGGAAAAGGCCCGCGCGCTCGGTTCGCCGGTGGCGCTGGTGCAATGGACGATCCTTGCCGCGACCGCCGTGATCTCGGCCGGCATCGTCGCCTGCTGCGGCATCATCGGCTGGGTCGGGCTCGTCATCCCGCATGTCGCGCGCGCCATCGCCGGGCCGGATCACGGGCGGCTCCTGCCGGTCTCCATCCTGCTCGGCGCGATCTACATGCTGCTCGTCGACAATCTCGCGCGCACGGCAACGACGGCGGAAATCCCCGTCGGCATCATCACCTCGCTGATCGGCGTGCCTGTTTTCGCCGTGCTCCTGCGGCGGATGCAGAGCCGGGGAGGGTGGAAGAGTGATTGAGGTTACCGGCCTCTCCGTCGAGCGCGGCGGAACCACGATCCTCGACGGCTACGGCTTTACCATCGCCAGGGGCAGCGTCGCGGCGATCCTCGGCGCCAACGGCGTCGGCAAGACGAGCCTGATCAACACGATTGCCGGCCTGCTGCCGGCCGCCCGCGGCACGGTGCGGTGCAGCGCCCGCATCGGCTACGTGCCGCAACTCTTCGACGTCGCCTTCGACTATTCGGTGACCGACATCGTGCTGATGGGCCGGGCGCGCAAGATCGGGCTCTTCGGCAGTCCGCGCGCCGCCGACTATGCCGCCGTGCACCGGCAGTTGCAGGCGCTCGGCATCGAGCATCTGGCCGAGCGCTCCTTCAACGCGCTGAGCGGCGGCCAGCGCCAGCTTGTTGTCATCGCGCAGGCGCTCGTCTCCGACTGCGAGATCCTCATTCTCGACGAACCCTGCTCGGCGCTCGACTACCGCAACCAGGCGCTCGTCGTCGGCGTTCTCGACCGGCTGCGCCGCGAACACGGCATGACGGTGCTCTTCACCACGCATGCGCCGCAGCACGCGCTGGAAATCGCGACCGACGTGCTTCTGATGTATGGCCGCAACGACTTCTTCTACGGCCCGACGGAGGAGGCGCTTTCGGAAGCGGCGCTGGCGCGGCTCTACGGCGTCGCGGTGCGCAAGGCGCATTTCGCCCATTCCGACGGTTTTACCTACGCCCCGGTCTTCGGCGGACCGGCTGTATAACCTCACCAGCCGGCGAAACCGGCGAGCAGGCTTTCATCGACACGGCCGGCGGAGACGTCGGCAAGCGCCTGATCGAGGATCGCGACGCCGTCCTGGGCCTGCCGCTCGGTCAGCGTCAGCGGCGGCGTGAATTCCAGCACATTCGACCGCACGCCGACATAGTAGAGAACGAGGCCGAGCTGGAAGGCGCGGCTGACGACGAGCGCCGTCTCGCGCGCGGCAGGCGCCCGGCTCCGCCGGTCCGTCACCAGTTCCACACCGATCGCCAGACCTTCGCCCCGAACGTTGCCGACGAGGGCGTGCTTCGCCTGGAGCCTGTCGAGCGCTTGGCGCAGCACCGCGCCGGTTCGCCGCGCATTCTCGACGAGATTTTCCCGCACGATGGTCTGCAGCACCGCGAGTGCTGCGGCCGCGCAGACCGGGTTGCCGTGCACCGTCTGGAAGGAGAAGGCGGCGGCGTGGTTCATGATCGCTTCGGGACCGACGACGGCAGAGATCGGCAGGCCGCCGCCGAGACCCTTGCCGTAGACGACGATGTCGGGCTCGATGCCGGAATGCTCGAAGGCGTTGAACCGTCCGGTGCGGCCGAGGCCGACCTTGACCTCGTCGGAGACGACGAGGATGCCGTGCCGGCGGCAGAGTGTCTCGACCTGCTGGAAGAAGCCCTGTGGCGGCACCAGCATGCCGCCGTCCGACTGGATGGGCTCGATGAAGAAGGCGGCGACCTCTTCGGGCGGGACATCGCTTTCGAACAGCCGCTCGATATGGGCGATGGCCGCATCCTTCGCCGCCTCTGCACTACCAGAAGCGTAAGTGTCAGGATACGGAACGAGCGTCAGGCCCGCCGCCCGCGTGCCCTGCTGCGCCGGATGGCCGGAGACGGCCATGGAACCGACCGTGCCGCCATGATAGGCGCCCTCGAAGGCGAGGATGCGCGGGCGGCCGGTTGCCGCGACGACGGCGCGGGCGACCGTCTCGTTGGCATCGGAGCCGGAATGGCCGAACCAGACGCGGCCGCGGGCACGCTCGGGAACGAGCGTCAGCAGCTTCTCCGCAAGCAGCACAGTGGGCTCGTTGGCAGTCGAGAGATAGCTCGCACCCGCCTGGTCGGAGAGCGCCCGGTCGACCGCCTCGCGGACCGCCGGATGCGCATGGCCGAGGCTGGCCGCACCCCAGGAGGCGGCGAAATCGAGCAGCCGCCTTCCGTCGTCGCCCGTGAGATACGCGCCGCTGCCGCCGACCACCGCCTGCGGAAAGAAGCGCAGATGCGCCATGGTCGAGACGGATCGGCTTTCGCGGGCGTAGAGACCGGACATGCGGTCCTCCTGTCGATTCTGGAGCACCCCGGAGGTGCTCCATCCCCTTGTTTTGCCGCATTGTCCGACGCCGAAGCGATCTCGCTTCGGCTGGAAATGCTCTATTTGAAGAAGGTCAGGACCTCGTCGAGCTGCACGACGTGGCAGTAGATCATGTTGATGATCTCCAGCTCCCTTTTGTGCAGCTCGTCCGTTGCCGCAGCACCGCAATCGTCCACGACGACCACGCCGAAGCTCTCGTCGGCGAGGCTGCGCACGGTGGAAGACACGCACTGGTCGGTGAAGATGCCGCAGCAGATGACGTCCTTGATGCCCATGTTGGCGAGGATCAGGCGCAGGTTGGTGCCGGTCAGCGCGCTGTCGGTCGTCTTGGTGATGACGATCTCGTCGGGGCGCGGCTCCAGTTCCGGCACGACCTGGCCCTCGGGCAGGTCCTTCGGCAGGAGCAGGTAGTTGAAGCCCGGCTTCTTCTGGCTCAGCGACCGGTCGCGCCCATCCGGCTTCAGGCAGGCGATGCGGGCGAAGATGACCTCGACCTTGCGCTTGCGGCACTCGTCGATCAGCCGGGCGGTGTTGGGGATCGTCACATTGCGCATGCGGTCGTAGAAGGGCTGCCAGCGGGCGGTCTCCTCCGGCGTGTCCTTCGGGTCGAGATAGGTGTTCTGCATGTCGATGACGAGCAGCGCCGTCGTCTCGGGGTCGAGGCGGATATCCTCCGGCTCCTCGGCATTGGCGTAGTAGAAGGAACGATAGGCGGTCTTCCAGGTCACGATGTCGTCTCCTTTTTGCGGGTGGCGCGCAGGATGAGGTGGCCGATCTCGCGGGTCGGGAACAGGCCGCCGGGTTTCAGGATCATCACCGCGATCATGGCAAGCGCCAGCACGATCTCGGTGAGGCCCACCACCTGACCGGCGCCGAAGGATGTGGCGTTCAGTGCGCCCTCGGTGGCGCGCAGTCCTTCATAGGCGAAGGTGACCAGAAGGGTGCCGATGACGGCGCCGGTGACGGTGCCCGCGCCGCCGATCACCAGCATGGTGATGATGAGGAAGGTCTCCTTGAGATAGAAGGCCTTGGGCGCGAAGGAGGTGATGAAATGGCCCCAGAGCGCGCCGCCGATGCCCGCCATGAAGGCGGCGAGCACGAAGGCCTGCCAGCGCAGCCGCGGGATGTCGGCGCCGAGTGCTGCGGCCGCCACCTCGTCCTCCCGCGAGGCGCGCAGCAGCTTGCCGGTGCGCGATTCCTTGAAGAAGAGCGCCACGATGACCGCCAGCGCCGCAACGGCCGCGACCACCGGCATCGTCGTCGTCTTCGGCAGGCCGAAGAGCGTGCGCGGGCCATTGGTGAGCGCACTCCAGTTGTTCATCACGGTATAGAGCACGACGAGCAGCGCAAAGGAGGTGATGACGGCGGCGGCGTCCGACAGCCGCATCAGCGGATAGGCGACGACGGCGGCGACCAGGGCTGCAACGAGGCCGGCGGCGATCATCGCGACGAAGGGCGAGACTTCCACCACCTTCATGAACGCGTAGAGGTCCGGCAACGCCATGCCCTTCATCTGCGCCGGGATCGTCAGCACCGCCGACGTATAGGCGCCGAAGCCCATGAAGCCGATATGGGCGAAGGAGAGCAGGCCCGAATTGCCCATGAAGGTCTGCAGCCCGACGACCAGCACCATCGAGATCAGCAGGTTGGTGACGACGCGGTCGTAGAGTCGGATGCCGAGGAGTTCCGTGCCGACGGCAACGATGACGATGAGGCCGATAAGCAGGACTGCGGTGAGGATCGAGTGTTTCATCGTCGCGTTCCTCATGTGCGCTGTCCCGAGGCCGGCCCCTTGATCAGCCCGTCCGGCCGCCAGAGCAGGATCAGGATGACGAGGCTGAAGGTGAAGGCGTCGCGGAACTTCAGCAGATCCTGCGGCAGGGTGTAGTTCAGCGTCGTATCGATCAGCGCCAGCAGGAAACCGCCGACGACGGCGCCGGGCAGGCTGCGCATGCCGCCGATGACGGTGGCGATGAAGGCGACGAGCAGCGGCTCCAGCCCGATGCCCGGAACGACCGTGCCGATCCGCCCGATCCAGAGGATGGCGACGACTCCGGCGAGGAAGCCTGATAGCGCGAAGGCGGACGAGATGATGAGGTTTGCCGGCACGCCCAGCATGCGCGCCATGGTGAAGTTCGTCGCGGCCGCGCGCATGGCGATACCGAGCGTGGTTTTTCGCATCA
>CAMPIK010000032.1 GCA_946886325.1 uncultured Shinella sp. | reverse complement strand
CAAGCGCCGCAACGGACCCTTCGTCGCGATCAACATGGCGGCGATCCCGCGCGACCTGATCGAATCAGAGCTGTTCGGCCATGAGAAGGGCGCCTTCACCGGGGCGCAGAACCGCTCGACCGGCCGTTTCGAGCAGGCGGAAGGCGGCACGCTGTTTCTCGACGAGATCGGCGACATGCCGATGGATGCGCAGACGCGGCTGCTGCGCGTGCTGCAGCAGGGCGAATATACGACGGTCGGCGGCCGCACGCCGATCCGCACCGACGTGCGCATCGTTGCCGCCACCAACAAGGACCTGAAGCAGTCGATCAACCAGGGCCTCTTCCGCGAGGACCTCTATTATCGCCTGAACGTCGTGCCGCTCCGCCTGCCGCCGCTGCGCGACCGGGCGGAGGACATTCCGGATCTCGTGCGCCATTTCGTCCAGCAGGCCGAAAAGGAAGGGCTCGACGCCAAGCGCTTCGACCAGGAGGCGCTGGAACTGATGAAGGCGCATCCCTGGCCGGGCAACGTGCGCGAACTGGAAAATGTCGTGCGCCGGCTGACGGCGCTTTATCCGCAGGACGTCATTTCCCGCGAGATCATCGAATCGGAGCTCAGGGCCGACATTCCCGACAGCCCGATCGAAAAGACGGCGACGCGCAGCGGCGCGCTGTCGATCTCGCAGGCCGTGGAAGAAAACATGCGCCAGTATTTCGCAAGCTTCGGCGACGGCCTGCCGCCGAGCGGCCTCTACGACCGGGTGCTGGCGGAAATGGAATATCCGCTGATTCTCGCGGCCCTGACGGCAACGCGCGGCAACCAGATCAAGGCCGCCGACCTGCTCGGCCTCAACCGGAACACGCTGCGCAAGAAGATCCGCGAACTCGGCGTATCTGTGTATAGAAGCTCGCGCTCCGCTTGACTTCACGCCCCTGAGCGTTGCATTTTCGCCACAATATGTTGCTTCAAGGTAACAGATTGGGGCAGGACGAAGCTTGGCTTCGTTAGGGGTGCGATCGGCGCCTTTCCCCATGCGAGTGCATTCGAGGGAGTTCGGCGGCGCCATGAGCGAGGGGACGGCAGCAATCGGTCAGGGCGACGAAGCCGCCGGCGGTGCGGATCGCCGTGCGTCCTTTGCCTTTCCGGGACTGATCCTTGCCGGCGGCGCGCTGGTCGCCGCGACGATTTCGCTTTTCATTCTGCTGGGCCTGACGCCGATCAAGCCGGAGGCGAATGTCGTCATCGCGTCGGCGGCGATCAACGCCATCTTCGTCGTCGGTCTCATCTTCCTCATCGGACGCGAAATCACCCGGCTCCTGAAGGCGCGCAGCCGCGGGCGCGCGGCGGCCCGCCTGCATGTGCGCATCGTCGTGCTCTTTTCGATCGTCGCGATCACGCCGGCGATCCTCGTTGCGATCTTCGCCTCGATCACGCTCGATGTCGGGCTCGACCGCTGGTTCTCGATCCGCACGCAATCGATCGTCAGTTCGTCGCTGAATGTGGCGCAGGCCTATGTGCTTGAGAACGCCAGCTATCTGCAGGGCCAGACGGTGTCGATGGCAAACGACCTCGACCGCAACCGGCAGCTCTACAGCCTCGACCGGACGGGCTTCGTCGACCTGATGACTCGGCAGGCGCGGGGCAGGGGCATGCTCGGCGCCTTCCTGGTGCGCGAGGATGGGACAGCAGTCCTCCAGGCCAATATCTCGACCGAAAAGCCGCTGCCGGCCGTGCCGAAGGATGCGCTGGCGGCCGCGAGCGCCGGCCAGCCGACGCTGATCCCGCCCGGCGTCACCAATCTCGTCGGCGCCGTGATCAAGCTCGACAACATACCGAATGCTTTCCTCTACACGATCCGCACCGTCGATCCTGAAGTCATGCGCTCGATGCGCATGATGGAGGACAACACGGCGGAGTATCGTAATCTGGAAGCCGGGCGAACCTCGCTGCAGATCGCCTTCGGGGTGCTCTATCTCGGCTTCGCGCTGATCGTGCTGCTGGCCGCGATCTGGACCGCGATTGCGGTTGCCGACCGGATCGTTCGGCCGATCCGGCTTTTGATCGGCGCCGCCGATAGCGTGGCGCAGGGCAATATGGACGTCATCGTCCCGGTGCGCGCGGCCGATGGCGACGTCGGCAACCTGTCGCGGACCTTCAACAAGATGATTGCCGAGATCCGCGCGCAGCAGGACCAGATCATCGACGCGAAGGACGAGATGGACCATCGCCGGCGCTTCATCGAGGCGGTTCTGTCTGGTGTCACGGCCGCCGTCATCGGCGTCGAGGAGGACGGCTGCATCACCATCGCCAACCCGACCGCCGAATACCTGCTCGGCCGCGACGGCTCGACGCTCGTCGGCATGCGCCTCGACGATATTGCGCCCGAGATCACCACGGCTCTATCAGAGGCCTCGAACCGTTACCGCAACGAGCATCGCCAGCAGGTCAACATCATGCGCGGCGGCAAGGAGCGCACGCTGAACGTCCAGGTGACGCGCGAGGAATCGAAGGATGCGAAACAGTCCTTCGTCATCACGATCGACGACATCACCGATCTCGTGATCGCGCAACGTTCGACAGCCTGGGCCGATGTGGCGCGCCGCATCGCGCACGAGATCAAGAACCCGCTGACGCCGATCCAGCTTTCGGCCGAGCGCATCAGGCGCCGCTACGGCAAGCAGATCGACCCGGAGGACCGCGCCGTCTTCGACCAGTGCACCGACACGATCGTGCGACAGGTCGAGGATATCGGCCGCATGGTGGACGAGTTCTCGTCCTTTGCCCGCATGCCGAAGCCGACGAAGGAGGAGATCGACCTCAGGGCGATCCTCAAGGACGCGCTCTTCCTGCGCGAGATGGGCAACCAGCATGTGCGTTTCCTGAGCGAATTCGGGGACGTGCCGCTGAAAGGCCATTTCGATGCCCGCATGCTGGGCCAGGCCTTCGGCAATCTCATCAAGAATGCGGTGGAAGCGATCGAGGCGCTGCCGGGCGACGCGCCGCGCGAAGAGGGCAAGGTTCTGGTGCGCGCGGGGCGCGACGAGCAAACCCGCCAGTTCGTGGTCGCGATCATCGACAACGGCAAGGGCCTGCCGACGGAAAACCGTCACCGCATCCTGGAACCCTACATGACCATGCGCGACAAGGGCACGGGCCTCGGTCTCGCGATCGTCAAGAAGATCATCGAGGATCACGGCGGGCAGCTCGAATTGCACGATGCGCCGCGCGACTTCGACCAGGGCGGGGCGATGATACGGGTGGTCCTGCCGTTCGACGACGCGCCTGCCGCACGTGACGAAAAGACAGACAAGGAAGTAGCTCATGGCGTCTGATATTCTCGTAGTGGACGACGAAGAGGACATTCGGGAGATCGTCTCCGGCATCCTGTCGGACGAGGGGCACGAGACCCGCACCGCGTTTGACAGCGACAGCGCGCTGGCGGCGATCAGCGACCGCGTGCCGCGCCTCGTCTTCCTCGATATCTGGATGCAGGGCAGCCGGCTCGACGGGCTGGCGCTTCTCGACGAGATCAAGAACCGCTATCCGGACCTTCCCGTCGTGATGATCTCCGGCCACGGCAATATCGAGACGGCGGTTTCGGCGATCCGCCGCGGCGCCTATGATTTCATCGAGAAGCCGTTCAAGGCCGACCGGCTGATCCTGATTGCCGAGCGGGCGCTCGAAAATTCCAAGCTGCGCCGCGAGGTGACCGAGCTGAAGCGCCGGTCGGGCGATCCGGCCGAACTGATCGGCACGTCCGTCGCCGTCTCGCAGCTTCGCCAGACGATCGAGAAAGTGTCGCCGACCAACAGCCGCATCATGATCCTCGGCCCCTCCGGTTCCGGCAAGGAACTGGTCGCCCGCATGATCCACCGCAAGTCGAGCCGGGCGAACGGCCCCTTCGTGGCGCTGAACGCTGCCGCGATCACGCCCGACCGCATGGAGATCGCGCTCTTCGGCACCGAAGGCGGGCCGGGGCAACCGCGCAAGACCGGCGCGCTTGAGGAGGCGCATGGCGGTATTCTCTATCTCGACGAAATCGGCGAGATGCCGCGCGAGACGCAGAACAAGATCCTCCGCGTGCTGGTCGACCAGCAGTTCGAGCGCGTCGGCGGGTCGAAGCGCGTCAAGGTCGACGTGCGCATCATCTCGTCGACGGCCTACAATCTCGAAAGCCAGATCGCCGAGGGCAATTTCCGCGAGGACCTCTATCATCGCCTCGCCGTCGTGCCCGTGCGCGTGCCGCCGCTTGCCGAACGGCGGGAGGATATCCCGTTCCTCGTCGACATGTTCATGCGCCAGATCAGCGAACAGGCGGGCATTCGCGCCCGCAAGATCGGCGACGATGCGCTGGCCGTGCTCCAGGCGCATGACTGGCCGGGCAATATCCGCCAGTTGCGCAACAATATCGAGCGGCTGATGATCCTTGCCCGCAGCGACGGACCCGATACGCCGATTTCGGCCGACATGCTGCCGACGGAAATCGGCGACATGCTGCCGAAAATCTCGACCCAGGGCGACCAGCACATCATGACGCTGCCGCTGCGCGAGGCGCGGGAAATGTTCGAGCGCGACTATCTGGTGGCGCAGATCAACCGCTTCGGCGGCAACATCTCCCGCACCGCGGAATTTGTCGGCATGGAACGCTCCGCGCTCCATCGCAAACTCAAGTCGCTTGGCGTATAAGCCGGGGACGGACGGCGTCGGAATCGGCGGTCGGAGCATGAGGTTGCGTTCATGAAGGTCATCATCTGCGGCGCCGGACGGGTCGGCCACGGCATTGCCGAACGTCTCGCCGAGGAGGGCAACGACGTCTCGGTCATCGACACGTCCGCCTCGCTGGTCAGCGCCATCACCGAGACGCTCGACGTCAGCGGCATCGTCGGCCACGGCGCCCACCCGGATGTGCTCGCCAAGGCGGGCGCCGACCAGGCCGACATGATCATCGCCGTCACGCTTTTCGACGAGGTGAACATGGTGGCCTGCCAGGTCGCCCATTCGCTTTTCAACGTGCCGACCCGGATCGCCCGCATCCGCGCCCAGAGCTATCTGGCGCCTGAATATTCCGATCTCTTCTCGCGCGACAACATGCCGATCGACGTGACGATCTCGCCGGAAGTCGAAGTCGGCAAGATGGTGCTCAGGCGCATCTCGTTTCCGGGTGCGACCGACGTGGTGCGCTTTGCCGACGACCGGATCGTCATGGTGGCGATCGAGTGCATGGAGGATTGCCCTGTCGTCAACACGCCGCTCCTCCAGCTTTCGGAGCTTTTCCCCGACCTCGTCGCGACCGTCACCGGCATCTATCGTGACGGGCGGCTGTCGGTGCCGCATTCGACGGACCAGTTGCAGACCGGCGATCTCGCCTATGTCGTCTGCGACAAGGAGCATGTGCGCCGCACGCTCGCCCTCTTCGGCCACGAGGAGCAGGAGGCCGCGCGCATCGTGATTGCCGGCGGTGGCAATATCGGCTTCTTCGTCGCCAAGGCCATCGAGGACTACCAGCCGAAGACCCGCGTCAAGATCATCGAGAGCGACCGCGACCGCGCGGTGATGATCGCCGACAAGCTGCGCAATGCCGTCGTGCTGCACGGGTCGGCGCTGGACCAGAAGATGCTGCTGCAGGCCGACATCCAGGATGCCGACCTCGTCGTGGCGCTGACCAACAACGACCAGATCAACATTCTCGGCAGCGTCATGGCGAAGAAGCTCGGCTGCAAGCAGAACCTCGTGCTGATCAACGAGCCGACCTACCAGGAATTTACCAAGAGCCTCGGCATCGACGCGCATATCAACCCGCGCGCCGTGACGATCTCCGGCATCCTGCAACATGTGCGCAAGGGCCGCATCCGCTCGGTCTATGCGGTGCAGCGCGGCTCGGCGGAGGTGATCGAGGCCGAGGCGCTTGAGACCTCGCCGCTGGTCGGCAAGCCGTTCCGCGAACTGGAGCTTCCCGAAGGCATCCGCATCGGCGCGATCTACCGCGACAAGACCGTCATCCGGCCGGACGGCGCCACCCGGATCAAGGCGAAGGACCGCGTCGTGCTCTTTGCCGCCGCCGATGCCGTGCGCCATGTCGAACAGCTCTTCCGCGTCAGCATCCAGTATTTCTAGCACAAACAGCCTTCAGGATCGCCCGCCATGCCCCGTTTCGCCTATGTCAACGGCCGCTATATCCGGCATGCCGATGCGGCCGTGCATGTCGAGGACCGCGGCTACCAGTTCGCCGATGGCGTCTACGAGGTCTGCGAGGTCAGGCACGGCATGATCGTCGATCTGACGCGCCATCTCGACCGGCTGGACCGCTCTCTGACGGAGATCCGGATCGGCTGGCCGATGGCACGCGCGGCACTCGTTGGCGTCATTCGCGAGGTGCTTCGGCGCAACCGGGTGCGCAACGGCCTGTTCTATCTCCAGGTGACGCGGGGCGTTGCGAAACGCGACCATGTGTTTCCGGGCGCGGGGACGCAGCCGTCCGTCGTCGTCACCGCCAAGAGCACCGATCCGCGCGTGATGGCCGCGAAATACGAAAGCGGCGTGAAGGCGATCACCGTTTCCGACAACCGCTGGGACCGGGTGGACATCAAGACCGTCGGTCTGCTGCCCAATGCGCTCGCCCGCCAGCAGGCGAAAGAGGCCGGCGCACAGGAGGCGATCTATGTCGATGCGGACGGGATCGTGAAGGAAGGGGCCGCGACGAACCTCTGGATCGTCGATGGAAACGGCACGCTCGTCACCCGGCCCGCCGAACACGGCATTCTCCGGGGGATCACGCGGACCACGCTTAGGGACGTCGCGGACAGTTTGGGGCTGAGCGTCGAGGAGCGCCCGTTCGACGTGGCGGAGATGCTGGCAGCGCGCGAGGTCTTCCTCACCGGCGCCACCACGATCTGCCTGCCGCTCGTCGAAATCGACGGTGTTCCGATCGCCAACGGCCACCCCGGCATCACCGCGCAGAAAATCCGCGACGCCTTTTTCGACGTTGCGGAGAAGACGGCGATTTGATACCAAAATCAACGGACCGGCGAAACCTCCCTTCGCGGTTCAACGGGGACATGTGATTTTCAGTCAACCGGTCGTCCAGGACCGGCAATCAAGAAAGAAGCGGCGCTATGGCGGAACGTTCTCAGAACTTGCAGGATCTTTTCCTGAACACAGTTCGCAAGCAGAAGATTTCACTGACGATATTCCTGATCAACGGCGTGAAGCTGACGGGGGTCGTTACGTCCTTCGACAACTTCTGCGTTCTCTTGCGGCGCGACGGGCATTCGCAGCTCGTCTACAAGCACGCGATCTCGACCATCATGCCCGGCCAGCCGCTGCAGATGTTCGAACCCGAGGAAAGCGCCTCGTAAGAGGTGAAAGCCCATTAGCAAGCACGAGACACGCAAGGATTCGATCGTTCCGGAGCCCGAAAAGCGCCGCGACGACTCACGCGCGGTCGTTATCGCGCCCGTCCTCAAGAAGGCGGGCGGCGATGCGGCCTTGGCATCCGGACGCTCCGACGAGGCCCGGCTTGCCGAAGCCGTCGGCCTTGCGCGCGCCATCGACCTGACGGTGGTCCATGCGGCGGTGGTAACGGTCGCCCAGCCGAAGCCGGGCACGCTGCTCGGCACCGGCAAGATCGCGGAGATTGCCGGCGCGCTCGATGAACACGATGCCGGTCTCGTCATCGTCGATCATCCGCTGACCCCGGTGCAGCAACGCAATCTCGAGAAGGAATGGAACGCCAAGGTCATCGACCGGACGGGTCTCATTCTCGAAATCTTCGGCCGGCGCGCCTCCACCAAGGAAGGCACGCTGCAGGTCGAGCTTGCGCATCTCAACTACCAGAAGGGCCGCCTCGTCCGGAGTTGGACCCACCTGGAGCGCCAGCGCGGCGGCGCGGGCTTCATGGGCGGACCGGGCGAGACGCAGATCGAAGCCGACCGGCGCATGCTTCAGGACAAGATTATCAAGCTGGAGCGCGAGCTCGAGCAGGTCCGCCGCACCCGCCAGCTTCACCGCTCCAAGCGCAAGAAGGTGCCGCATCCGATCGTGGCGCTCGTCGGCTACACCAATGCCGGCAAGTCGACGCTGTTCAACCGGATCACCGGGGCAGGGGTGCTGGCCGAGGACATGCTCTTCGCGACGCTCGACCCGACGCTTCGCCGCATGAAGCTGCCGCAGGGCCGGACGGTCATCCTGTCCGATACCGTCGGCTTCATCTCCAACCTGCCGACCCATCTCGTGGCCGCCTTCCGCGCCACGCTGGAAGAGGTGCTGGAAGCCGACCTGATCCTGCATGTGCGGGACATGTCCGATCCGGATAACGGCGCCCAGTCGAACGACGTGCTGCGCATCCTCGCCGATCTCGGCATCGACGAGAAGGATGGCGCCGAGCGCATCCTGGAGGTCTGGAACAAGATCGACGGGCTTGAGCCGGAGGCGCGCGAGGCGCTCGTCCAGAAGGCGTCGTCCACCGCCAACACGATGGCGGTCTCTGCGCTGACGGGCGAGGGCATCGACACGCTCATGGCGGAAATCAACCGGCGTCTTTCCGGCGCGCTCGTCGATCGCGACGTCATCGTGCCGGTCGATCGTATGCAGGTCCTGCCCTGGGTCTACGACCATTCGATCATCGACGAACGCGAAGACCTCGAGGACGGCAGCGTGCGCGTCGCGCTGCGGCTGACGGAAACGGAGGCGGCCGAACTCGACAGACGGCTCGGCCTGCCGGCGTCCGTGGCGCCGGAGGACTGGGAGGTCTGACGTAACAGTAACTGCCGTTACGTCAGTTGCCGTTCGATCGCCTTTGCCGACTGCCAGAGCTCTTCCATCCGGTCCAGCGAGGCCGATGCAAGCGCCTCGCCATTTGCCTCAAGCTGCTGTTCGATATGGGAAAACCGGCGGCGAAATTTCGTGTTCGTGCCGCGAAGCGCCATTTCCGGGTCGGCGCCGGTGTGGCGACCGATGTTGACGAGCGCGAAGATCAGGTCGCCCAGTTCATCGCTGACCTTGTCCTGATTGCCTTGACGCAAGGCCTCCCGCAGTTCGCCCACCTCCTCCTCGATCTTGTCGAGGATCGGTTCCGGCTCGGACCAGTCGAAGCCCACCTTTGCGGCGCGTTCCTGGAGTTTCAGCGCCTCGACGAGCGCGGGGAAGGAGCGTTGGACTGCACTGAGATGGCCGGCATTCGCCTCGGCCGGCAGGCCACGCCGCTGCCGCCGCTCACGGCGTTCGCGCTTTTCCTCCTCCTTGATCTCGCTCCACTGCGCCTTGACCCGTTCCGGCGTATCGGCCTCCGAACGCTCGAAGACATGCGGGTGGCGGCGGATCATCTTGCGCGTGACGGCCTCGACCACGTCGCCGAAGGAGAAGGCCCCTTCCTCCTCGGCCATGCGGGCGTGGAAGACCACCTGGAGCAGCAGGTCGCCGAGTTCGTCGCAGAGATCGTCCCGGTCGCCGCGCTCGATGGCATCGGCAACCTCGTAGGCTTCCTCGATCGTATAGGGCTTGATCGTCTCGAAGGTCTGGACGACATCCCACGGGCATCCCGTCTCCGGCTGCCGGAGCGCCGCCATGATGTCGATGAGGCCCTGGATATCACGGCTCGGCTGCATGGGATCGGTCCTGCTGTCTGGAATCAGTTGAGCGGAATGGCGTTTTCGCCCTTGCCGGCCTGGTAGCTGTCGGAGAGGTGGGCATAGGCGGCGCGGATGCGGGCATCCTGCGTTTCGAGCGCGGCCTTGTCGGCAGGGGCCGAGATGGCGACGAGATCGGCAATGGCGGCGGAGCGCCAGAAGGCGTTGGTCTTCGCATAGCCGCCGGGATCGAGCCTGAAGACTTCCTTGAGAATCCTCAGGTCGTGCGGGATCGAAAAACTGTCGCGCGAATCCTCGTGGCTGAAGAAATAGTAGAAATTGTCGAAGCCGGCCCAGGTGATGGCCGAAAGGCACATGGAGCAGGGCTCGTGCGTCGAGAGGAACACAAGGTCCTTGGTATCAGGCTTGTCCGCCCGTTCGTAGAAGCGCTTCAGCGTATGGACCTCGCCGTGCCAGAGCGGGTTCTCGGTCTCGTTGTTCGTCTCGGCAAGGACGAGCGAGAGGTCCGACTTGCGCAGGATCGCCGCGCCGAAGACCTTGTTGCCGGCCGCAACACCCTGTTCCGTCAGCGGCAGGATATCGGTCTCGATGACATCCAGCAGGCGCCTGGCGAGCTTGGCGTTTTCCATGGTTCGTCGCTCTCTTTCATCCGTCGCTTTTCTCCCGTCTTCCCTTAGCGTTTCCGGAGGGCATCGGACAAGTACGGCGGACGATCGAAGAGATTTGCTCAAAAGGCGAAGGCCCTGAGCAAAAGAAATTGCCCTGCCGGACGGCACCGGATTTCTGTTTCTTCAATTTCCGTCGCGGTTTGGCGATAGTGCGGCAAACTGGAACCGGACCTTGTGATGCATCGAGAGACCGAACAGCTTTCCGTATTTCCTGCCTTTTTCCGGGTCGCCGGCAAGAGGGTCGTCATCGTGGGCAATGGTGACGAGGCTTACGCGAAGACGCGGCTGCTCCTGAACACGCAGGCCGCGATCACCGTCGTCGCCGACGCGCCGGAAGCGGATTTCGCGGCCTTTATCGCTGGCCGCAGCCTTGCGCATGTTGCAACGCCCTTCACACCCGACCTTCTCGACGGCGCAGTGCTCGTCTTCGCAGCGACGGGCGACGAAGCGGCGGACCGGGCGATCGTCGCTGAGGCGCGTGCCCGCCGCATTCCCGCCAATGCCGTCGACCAGCCTGATTATTGCGACTTCTTCACGCCGGCGCTCGTCAACCGGGCACCCGTCGCCGTCGCGATCGGCACGGAGGGTGCCGGTCCGGTTCTGGCTCAGATGATTCGCGCGCAGGTCGACCAGCTTCTGTCGCCCTCGCTTGGACGGCTTGCGAGCCTTGCCGCCGAAGATCGTGCCGCCGTCGATAGCCTCATTCCGCGCGGCGTGACGCGCCGCCTGTTCTGGCGCCGGTTCTTCAACGGCGCCGTCGCCGATGCCGTCAACGGCGGCGACATGGAGACGGCACGGCGCAAGGCGAAATCGCTTTTCTCGTCCCGCGGCCGGGT
>CAMPIK010000031.1 GCA_946886325.1 uncultured Shinella sp. | reverse complement strand
CCCCCTCTGCAGCCAGCCCCTTGCAACATGAGAGAAGCCGGTAACCCTCGCTTCCGTCATGCTCGGGCCTCTCCCGAGCATCAGCAACCCTTTGATTTTACGACAACGCAGCAGGTCCTCGGCACAAGGCCGAGGACGACGTGGTGTATTGGGAGACGGCGCCGCCCCCCAATATTTCAGCCGGCCGGCGTCAGCGTGACGGACGTCCCGGTCGCTGCCAGATTGAGGCCGAGCTGGCCGGTGACGCTGACCGTCTGCAGATGGATCGAGCCGGACGTTCCGCCGACCAGCAGGTTTGCACCGGCGCCGGCGGCGACCGTCACTTCGGCTGTTGCGCCCTGGTAGAGGCCGGCGAGCGAGCCGCGATGATAGCCGGCCGTCGGCGCGAAGACCGCCCAGACCAGCCGCCCGCGCGTCGTGAAGCCGACATCGACGCCCATCTTGCGGATGACGCCGGTATAGATGTCGGCCGGCCCGCCGCCTGCGGGCGTAAAGGCGCAATCGATCGACTTGGACGAGCCGAGCACATAGCCGACACCGCCGCCGATATCGCAGGAGAGCGAGCCGATCTTCACGCCATCGGCGCGGTCGGCCTCCTGGTAGACGACGACATCGTCGGCCGGAACCTGGTCTGCCGCGGCAAGTGGCGCGGCGCTGAACGATACGACGGAGGCCGTGGCGAGGAGAGTTGCGAGGGTCGTCTTCATGGGAGGTTCCTTCTTGGCAATTCCAGAATGCAGGACCCCGGGCCGCCCGGTTCGGTCCGGCCATGGGGCACTCAGCCGCACAACGCACGGCCTTAAAGAACGATCCATCCGAGGGGCAAATTCGGGCGCGCCGACCGGCAAACGCCCTTCCCTCGTCCGGCTCTCGCCCTATCTCGGTTAAGAGGAGGATGATGATGTCCGAACAATGGCCGATGTGGATCCTGCAATGTCTCGCCGTCTTCGCGCTGGTCGGAGCGCTCTTCATCCGCACGTAGACGTCAGCGCTTCCGGTTTTCCGGACGACGCCGAAGGGCGGGCGCAAAAATGCTGTCGCGCCGAAGCGAGCCTATTGCGCTCAGTCGAGATTCGTTCTAAACGCCCGGCACCGCTCGCTTTTACAGCAAACGGATGGCCTCGTGGCGGAGTGGTGACGCAGAGGACTGCAAATCCTTGCACCCGAGTTCGATTCTCGGCGAGGCCTCCAAACCATCTCAAAATAACCGAAACGTTCGCGAATCCGGCAGCATTTTGCGCCTGACCCGGCGGCTGCCGGCGGGAAAACGCAGGTTGTCGATCCGCCTGCAATCTTCACGCTCGACTTATGCAAATCTCGCCTCTAACGATGGCGCGCACTTCCCCTTGCTCACACCTCAAAGGCCTTCTCATGAAGAGAGTTTCGCTGCTCGCCGCCGTTCTTGCCATCATCCCGTTCTTCGCCCAAGCCGCCACCCTCGAGTTTCCGAGCGAGGCGCCGATCGCCTCCGTCACCATCCCCGATACGTGGAACCCCAAGGAAACCATTTCGGGCATCGAAGCGACCTCGCCCGATTCGGCGATCTACTTCTCGATCGACGTCGCGACCGACAAGAGCATGGACAAGGTCATCGAAGATGCCGTCAATTTCCTGACCGAAAACGGCGTGACGCTCGACGCCGCGACGCAGCGCGACAGTGGTGATGTCGAGATCAACGGCATGACCTTCGGCAGCATCGAATTCGATGGCACCGACAGCGACGGCGCCGTCGAAATCTCCCTTGGCTTTGCATCGCCGGCGGAAGGCAAGATGCTCGTCGTCACCTACTGGGGCACGAAAGCCACGCAGGATGCCCACCAGACTGACCTGGTCGGGATCCTGACATCCCTCAAGCCTTCTCCGTAAGAGACCGGCCCAGCTCTCGACATCGAGAGATTTTGGATAGCTCTCGTGCGGCTGGCCAATTCTGGCCGCACGGCTGCCCGGTGCGAGCTTTCCTCTACGGACGAACGAACCGGCACCGGCCTTCGTCGAAAGCATGGGTAAACCATGTCGAGCGAATTCGGCCGTTCATAAACCGCGCTGAAACACGCAGCAGCGAGCATGTGCACGAACCGGGAGTTCGGCATGGCTCGCTTCTTCTATTTGCTGTTTTCCTTCGAAGGCCGGATCGGCCGGCTGAGTTTCCTGCTCGGCTCGCTTGCAAGCGTGGTGATCGTCGTCGCCTCGGCGATGGCGATCGGCTTTGTCCTGGCCGTCGTGCAGGGCGGTGTGCGACCGGATGAAACGCAAATTGCCCTTTGGGTCACGCCGGTGATGCTTCTTTCCGCCTGGTCCACGCTCGCGCTTTCGGCAAAGCGCCTTCATGATCGCGACATGAGCGGGTGGTGGTATCTCATCATGCTCGCACCGCTGGTCGGCGCCCTCTGGTGGCTGGTGCAGACATTTCTGCTGCCGGGCACCAGCGGTTCCAACAGCTACGGCCCACCGCCCTCCGCAGGAGGTCGGGGCAGCTATGACGCGGACGACATCGATCCTCGATTCGAACCACGCGCCGACCGCACGCCGCGTGCGGTGCGGCCATCGGCACCGGTGCAAGTCGTTGCAAGGGCGGCGCCGAACTATGGCGGTGGACAGCGCAAGACGTTTGGCCGCCTCGGCCTCTGAGGGACGCCAGGCCGCGGGGTTGCCGGCCATAGGCCGCACCATCCGCAATTTCCGCCGAACGCCGGCCGGCACCCCTTCAGAAAAAGAGTCGACGTTCCCGCAATCTGCTGTAGACTCGCGTCGGGAAGGAAATCACATGATACGAATTCTTGGAGCTGCCTCGGTCTTTGCGCTGTATGTCGGCCTCATGTTTGCCCTTGCGGCATCACCGTCCTTTTTTCCGACGGATGCGCCTGACGAACTGGCCGCCTCGGACGAAGCGGTCGTGGTGACGCAGTAGCGCGGAGAACGCGCGTCGGGCGCCCCTCGATCGGGTGCCCGATCCTGCCACGCGTTCATTTTTCCTTGCGGCGTCGCCGGTTCGCCCACCAGACGGCAAGCCTTCTGCGCTGGCGGCGCACGAAAGGAGAATCGTGCGACAGCACCAGCAGCCCCAGCGGGATCATCCAGAAGCCGAGGATCGGCAGGAAACCGAGGATACCGCCGAAAATCAGCGCGACGCCGATCAGCACCCTGAGCAGACGCGACTGGGGCAAGCGCATGCGCCAGGTTCCGATGACGATCTCACCGGTCCGCGCGTCCACGCCAAAATAGGTCTTCGACTGTCTCGCCGCCATCACGCTCACGTTCTCAGGAGAACCAGCAAAATCCGACCGCCGGCCCGCATCCATCTGGTGGGTTCTCCACACTCAATCAAGGATCGGATACTTTTTTGTCAAAAACCGCTTGGCAAATCGGTCCAGCATTTGTATTAGGCCCTCACTCCGCGACGAGCGGATGATCCCTGGTAGCTCAGCGGTAGAGCATTCGACTGTTAATCGACAGGTCGCCGGTTCGAATCCGGCCCGGGGAGCCAGATTTCGAAGGGCTGCGGTGAAAACCGCGGCCTTTTTTATTGCGTGATTTCAAAGGACTGCCGATACCGCCTCATGCTCGTCCGGACCTCCGGTTCCGCAAAGGCACTGCATTTCAGCCGGTATTGCGCACTGCAATGCGCAGGCTCGCCTGTCACCCTCCGACTATAAGGCGATCACGGTCGCTGCTTCTCGCCTGCGCTTTTGCCGTCTGAACTCCTGGAGCGCTCCTCGACGCGCTTTGCACCCTTGGCAAGGTCGGAACCCTTTTCGGCCTCGACCTGCCGCTCTTCGGCTGCGGCTTCCTCGTGCAGACCCTTGGCGGACGTCTTGCCGGTATCCGTGGGGGCGTTCTCAATTCCCATGCTTGATCCTCCTGTTGATCGACGAGGAACGACAGCCGCGCCTGCAAGTTCCGTTGAGGTGCGCTTGCACTGCTCGTCTGATCCTCTAACCCGGAATCGCGTTCGGAAATGCAGGTTCGGCTCACGTCGTTGGAACCTGCGCGCTGCGCGCGCGTTATCGCGGCAGCTACCCCCACGGAGAAAGCCGCCATGCAGACCGGAGGTTTGTTCGTCGTTGCTCTATTGTCATTGACGATGGCAAGCAGCGTGCTGTGGATACAGCCATTCTGACTCACTCAAATCTGATGCCGTCAAATCGACCGTAGCTTTGGCCGCGTTCCGGCCAGACGCTTTGTCGCGCTGCATCATCGCAGTGAACCTGTCTGATCGAGTCCTTGCCGCCGCCAGCCCTTTTCGACCTGCTCGCCGACTCTGCCCTCGAAAGGCCGGAACCAAGGCCTCGCTTTTGCGTTACCGCGGCATCATCCAGGAGGGACGATCATGCAGAAATGGAAAACCCCGGTTGAAATCACGATTGCGGACGCGGGCCGGCAGACGGTCCACGGCCCGTTCGCAGCCGCGATGATGCTGAGCATCGTCTGGCCGGTCCGCAAGGGCAAATGGCGCGACGAGGCGGAGCGGCTGTGCATCGCCGCGGCCGAAGGCAACGCGTCGGACGAAGAGGCGCGCCGCGCCTTCATCGCCGCCGTCCGCGAGGCCGGAATAGCCCTTGAGGGCGAAACACACGATGAAGACCCGATCGTGCTCGGCGAGCCGCATGTCGCCGGACTCGCCAGCCAGGCGGGCAGCACATTCGCGACAGGGCTGCAACCCTGATTTATCACGACTTGAAGGTGCGTGCCGCAGGCGGCATAATGGGCACGTTCCCCTCCAATGGTAGGTTTACCTTGCCCGGCCAGATTGCCGGGCATTTCTTTTGCCCGGAACGATCCCATCCTTGTGAAGCCGGACACTCGCCTGCCCTTTCCGACGAGCACGGACCAAACCTTTCGGCGGGCCACTGTCCCCGGCGCCACTGCCGCCGCGATACAATAAAAATCCTTTTGTTTGAAACTGTTGATCCGCGCGCACCGTAGATGCGTAAGCCGTTCCAACAAGGAACAGTGCGCAAAAAGCGGTCCGCAATGACGTCGAAAGCCTCAGCCGAACAATCGCCCACCATCGTCTGGTTTCGCAGGGACCTGCGTCTCGCGGATAACCACGCGCTGGCGGCGGCGGTTTCGCGCGGCGGTCCGGTCGTTCCGGTCTTCATCCTGGAAAAGGACGGCGAGATGGCCCTGCCCTATGGCGGCGCCCAGAGCTGGTGGCTGCATCATTCGCTGGCGGCACTCGGCCGGTCGATCGCCGACCGCGGTGGCGCCCTGGTGCTGCGCAGCGGCGATCCCACCGTGATTCTCAAGACTCTGGTCGTCGAGACCGGCGCGACGGCCGTCTACTGGAACAGGCGGCACGATCCGCTCGGCATGGAGACGGACGCGGCGCTCAAGGTCACGCTGAAGGACATGGGGCTGGACGTGCGCAGCTTCGCCGGCCAGTTGTTGCACGATCCGTCTCGCCTGAAGACCGCGTCCGGAGGTCCCTACCGGGTCTATACGCCGTTCTGGCGGGCGATCGAGGCGGGCGGCGAGCCGGATACCCCGTTCGATGCGCCCGAGACGATTGCGCGGCCCGACGACCTTCCGGCCAGCGAAGCGCTGGATGACTGGCAGCTCCTGCCCAAGGCACCGGACTGGGCAAGCGAATTTTCCGAGCACTGGACACCGGGCGAGGCCGGCGCGCTCGATCGCCTGAACGCCTTCACGCGGGACCCGATCACCGATTACAAGCAGGCGCGCGACCTTCCGGGCATCGACGGCACCTCGCGGCTCTCGCCGCATCTGGCCTTCGGCGAAATCTCGCCGGCGACCATCTGGCATGCGACGCGCGGCCAGTCTGAAGCAGTCGAGGACGCATCCGGCGTCGTCACCTTCCGCAAGGAACTGGTCTGGCGCGATTTTTCCTATCATCTGCTGTTTCACAACCCCGAGCTCGACCGCACCAATCTCAACACCCGCTTCGACGCCTTTCCCTGGAAGCACGATCCTGCGGCCTTTGATGCCTGGACGCGCGGCCTGACCGGCTATCCGATCGTCGATGCGGGCATGCGGCAGCTCTGGCGGCACGGCTACATGCACAATCGCGTCCGCATGATCGCCGCCTCCTTCCTGATCAAGCACCTGATGATCGACTGGCGCGAGGGCGAGGCCTGGTTCCGCGATACGCTGCTCGACGCCGACCCGGCATCGAATGCGGCAAGCTGGCAATGGGTCGCCGGCTGCGGGGCGGATGCGGCACCCTTCTTCCGCATCTTCAATCCCATCCTCCAGGGCGAACGCTTCGACGCCGACGGCAGCTACGTGCGCCGCTTCGTGCCGGAGATCGCGGCGCTGCCGGACAAGTTTCTCCACAAGCCCTTCGAGGCCCCGGAAGCCGTGCTTCGCGAGGCCGGCATCACGCTGGGCCAGACCTATCCGAAGCCGCTTGTCGATCATTCCGTTGCGCGCAACCGCGCGATGGCCGCCTTCACCCAGATCAAGGACGCCGCATGAACGCCCCATACCTTCCCGCCAACGATCTCTCGCCGCCCGGCGGCCGCCTGCGCATTGCCGTGATCGGATCCGGCATTTCCGGCAGTTCGGCGGCCTGGGCGCTGGCGCCGGTGCACGATGTGACGCTCTACGAGAAGAACGACGTGGCGGGCGGGCACACCGCGACGGCCGACATCGACTATGACGGAACGCCGATTGCCGTCGATACCGGTTTCATCGTCTATAACGAGGCGACCTATCCGAACCTCACCGCGCTCTTTGCCGAACTCGATGTGGCCACCCACCAGAGCGACATGAGCTTCTCGCTGTCGCTCGACCAGGGCCGCCTCGAATGGAGCGGCGACAATCTCTCGACGCTCTTCGCCCAGAAGAGCAACCTCTTGAAACCCTCGTTCCTCTGGATGATCCGGGAGATCCTGCGCTTCAACAAGCTCTGCCTGAAGGATCGCGCGGCCGGCCGGCTCGGCGCGCGCTCGATCGGCGACTATCTCAACTGGCGCGGCTTCTCTCCCGGTTTCACCAACAATTACCTGATCCCGATGGCGGCCGCGATCTGGTCGACGCCGGCCGAGACGATGCTCGATTTTCCGGCCGAGCGCTTCGTCAATTTCTTCGACAACCATCGCCTGATCTATTCGACGCCGCATCCCTGGCGCACGGTCACGGGCGGCAGCCGCACCTATCTGAAAAAGCTGCTTGCCCGTCTTGAAGGCCAGGTGCGGCTCGGCCATCCGGTAACGTCCATTCTGCGCCGCGACGGCAAGGTGCTGATCACCGGCCGCGACGGCAAGCAGGCGGTCTACGATCACGTGGTGATCGCCGCCCACAGCGACCAGGCGCTTCGCATGCTGGCCGATCCTTCAGAAGCCGAGCGCGCGATCCTGTCGGCCGTGCCCTACCGCGAAAACCGCGTCATTCTTCACCGCGACCCCGGCCTGATGCCGACGCGCCGCAAGGTCTGGGCCTCCTGGAACTACCTGCGCTCGACGACGCCGGAAGGCGGAACCGACGTCGCGGTGAGCTACTGGATGAACCGGCTCCAGGGCATCGATCCACGCCTGCCGCTCTTCGTCACGCTCAATCCCGACCGGGAACCGGCACCCGGCAGCGTCTTTGCCGAATATTGCTACGAACATCCGCAGTTCGACGCGCGTTCGATCGATGCACAGGCGGCCCTTGCCGGCTTGCAGGGCACGCGCAACACCTGGTTTGCCGGCGCCTGGACCGGATACGGCTTCCACGAGGACGGTCTCGCCTCGGGCCTTGCGGTGGCAGAAGCGCTTGGCGGCGAAATCCCCTGGCGCGCCCGCACCGCGACGCCGTTCGCGGAGGCAGCGGAATGACGCCTGGTCCAAAGGCCCGCATCGGCTCGGATATGGCGGCCAACGGCCCGCCGCCGCATGCCCCTGCGGCGCTTTATGTCGGGCCGGTCATGCACCAGCGCACGAAGCCGGTCGGTCACCGCTTTTCCTACGACGTCTTTTCGCTGCTGATCGATCTCGACCGGCTTTCCGAGGCTAACCGGCTGAGCCGGCTCTTTTCCGTCAACCGGCGCAACATCGTCTCGTTCTTCGAGCGCGACCACACAGGCGAAAGCGAAGCGAGCCTGCGCGCCTATGCCGATGGCCTGCTGCGGCAGGCCGGCATCGAGCAGCGGGCGGCGCGCATCCTGCTCGTCTGCTATCCGCGCATCCTCGGCTACGTCTTCAATCCGCTGTCGGTCTATTATGCCTATGCCGCCGACGGAACGATCGTCGCACTGATCTACGAGGTCCGCAACACCTTCGGCGAGCGCCACAGCTATGTCTGCCCGGTGGAGGACGGGGACGTGACGCCGGCCGGTATCCGCCAGCAATGCCGCAAGCTGTTTCACGTCTCGCCCTTCATCGAGATGGCGATGCGCTACCGTTTCCGCATGCTGCCGCCGGGCGAGGAAATCCGCTGGCGCATTCTGGAAAGCGACCGCGAAGGGCCGCTGCTCGCGGCAAGCTTTGCCGGTCGCCGGAGGGAGGTCACCACGGCCTCGCTTGCCGGCTTGCTGCTGCGCATGCCCTTCCTCACCGTCAAGATCGTCGGCGCAATCCATTGGGAGGCCTTGAAACTTTGGCTCAAGGGCGTTCGTTACATTCCTCGACCCGCACCGCCCGCACCTGTCAGCGTGCAGCACGAATCCCGTCTTGGCGAAGCTGCGGAATGACGCTAGCGTAACGCCAGCAATGATTGCCGGGGAAACTTCGATGACCACTGCCGATATAACAACCAATCCCTTTTCGACGCCGGAACTGCTTTCGCACGACAATATTGCCGCGATGGCAAAGGGTCTGCCGCTGAAGATGCAGATGATCCTCCGGGCGCTTCTCCATCTGAAGCTCGGTTCGCTGAGGCTTACCTTGCCGGACGGCCGCAGCATGCTGGTGAAGGGCCATCGTCCGGGGCCGGATGCCGCGGTTACGCTTCACAACTGGAACCTGCCGCAGCGCGCACTGACGGGCGGCACGATCGCCGTTGCGGAAAGCTACATGGACGGCGACTGGGAAAGCCCGGATGCCGGCGCCTTTCTCGAACTGTTCCTCGTCAATGCCGATGTCGGCAGCCGGTTCTCGAACGGCGCGCAGGGCCTGCTGCGGCTGGTCGAGCGGTTCCGCCACTGGATGAACGCCAACACCCGCACCGGCTCGAAGCGCAACATCTCGGCGCATTACGATCTCGGCAACGCCTTCTATTCGCAATGGCTCGACCCGAGCATGACCTATTCCTCCGCGCTCTACTCGCGCGGCGCCAACGACCTGCGCTCCGCGCAGATGGCGAAATACCGGGCGCTCGCCGAGGCGACCGGCATCGGCCCGAACGACCATGTGCTGGAGATCGGCTGCGGCTGGGGCGGTTTCGCCGAATTCGCGGCAAGCGAGATCGGCTGCAAGGTGACCGGACTGACGATCAGCCGCGAGCAGCTTGCCTTCGCCAGCGAGCGCATGCGTAAGGCGGGGCTTTCCGACAAGGTCGAGCTGAAGTTCCAGGACTATCGCGACGAACAGGGCCGCTACGATCGCATCGTCTCGATCGAGATGTTCGAGGCCGTCGGCGAAAAATACTGGACGACCTATTTCTCCAAGGTGCGCGAGTGCCTGAAGCCCGGCGGCCGCGCCGGTCTGCAGATCATCACCATCCTGCAGGAATCCTATCGGGACTATCGCGACAATCCGGATTTCATCCAGAAATACGTCTTTCCCGGCGGCATGCTGCCGACCCGCGAACACCTCGCCACGCTCGGCCGGCAGGTCGGCCTCACCATGGCGTCGGATATCGGCTTCGGGCACGATTATGCCCGCACGCTTGCCGAATGGCGCCTGCGGTTCTGGTCGGCCTGGGAGCGCATCGTGCCGCTCGGCTTCGACGAGCGCTTCAAGAAGCTCTGGGAATTCTACTTCTTCTACTGCGAAGCCGGCTTTCGCGCGCGCAACATCGACGTGCGGCAAGTGGTCTATGAATGACGGCAGAGGCAGCGGGCGACCCATCCGGAGATAGACCTCTTCCGTCCTCGCTGCTCACGGCCTATGCCCTGCCCGCGCTGCCGCTTGCCGCACTCGGCCTGCCGCTCTATGCGCTCGTCCCGACCTATTACACCGAGACGATCGGCCTGCCGGTCGCGGCGACCGGCTGGGCCTTGCTGCTGATCCGCCTCGTCGATGCGCTGACCGATCCCGTGACGGGCTATGTGGCCGACCGCATGCGGCCGGCCTTCGGCCGCCGCCGTCTGCTCTTCGCGCTTTCGCTTCCGCTCGCCGCGCTTTCCGCGCTGATGCTCTA
The DNA here is from genome assembly GCA_946886325.1 of uncultured Shinella sp. The sequence continues at coordinate 863 of CAMPIK010000031.1, read as the reverse complement.
CTGGCCCCCGCCCGATGCATCGATCCTCTGGCTGACCGGCTGGGGCATGGGCCTGTCGCTCGCCTTCACGCTGGCGATCGTGCCCTATTCCGCCTGGGGCGCCGAACTCGCGTCCGGCTATCACGAGCGAACGCGGCTTGCGGCCTTCCGCGAAAGCTTCACGCTGCTCGGCACGCTGCTTGCGATCGTGCTCCCTTTTGCCGTCGGTTTCGAACGCACTGGCTTTTCCGGCCTTGCCATGCTGGGTGTTGCCGTCGCCGTGCTTCTTCTCGTCTTCGGCGGGATCACGCTGCTGCGCGTGCCGGAGCCCGTCGATCACAGCAAGCGGCAGGTGCCGCTCGGCGAGGGCCTGCGGCTCCTGTCGATCAACGCGCCGTTCCGCCGGCTGATCCTCGCCTTCTTCCTGAACGGCTTCGCCAACGGCATTCCGGCGACGCTCTTTCTCTATTTCGTCTCGGCCAGGCTCGGCCTGCCGGAGGCGCGCGGGCCGCTGCTCTTTCTTTATTTCCTCGCCGCCGTCGGCGGCGTGCCGCTGGCGACACTCGCTTCCAGGGCCATCGGCAAGCACCGCGCCTGGTGCGCTGCGATGGCGCTCGCCTGCCTGATCTTTGCCGCCGCGCCGCTTCTTCCGGCGGGCGCGTTCTATCCGTTCGCGGCAATCTGTCTGCTGACCGGCGTCCTGCTCGGTTTCGACCTCGCCCTTCCGCCCGCCATCCAGGCGGATGTGATCGACGCGGATACGGCACGTTCGGGGGCGCAGAGGGCGGGCTTCTATTTCGCCGCCTGGGGGCTTGCGACCAAGCTGTCACTCGCCGCCGGCGCGGGGCTCGTCTTCCCCGCACTCGGTTTCTTCGGCTTCGATC